>JACRGQ010000030.1 GCA_016217735.1 Nitrospinota bacterium | reverse complement strand
TAGCCGAGCATAAGCAGATTTGCCGCTATGGCAAAGATAAGCAGCTTCTTTTTATGCGCCAGAGACCGCCCTTCTTCCTGAAGAGCCGCTCCCGCCGTAAAGTTGACCGCTATGCTTAGAAACAGAAGTGAAAGATAAGAGGGATCCCAAAAAGAGTAAAACACGACCGAGGAGCACAACAGCGAAACTCTAGCTGCGAGCACATTTCTTGTTTTTACAAGGTAAAAATATACGAATACCGTGGCGGGAAGAAACAGGAAGATATACTCGAAGGAAGCAAAAAGCATGCTGGATTTTATCCTTGGTTTAATCTAGGCGGTATTTTGAATGTCTCTTGGCGCTCAGTTCTACTTAAAGTAGCCACAAAATGCAAGAATTTAATTTTGGATAGGCTCAAAGCTCTTTCGCGACAAAAAGCACGAGTGAACGAACTCCCCAACCCAAATGCGCGCGCCCTCGATGTCGGCAAATCCATATTCGGGATAACCGGGGCAGTATTTCAGGGTCTTGAACAACGATTCGGAGTACGGATTGTCATCGGAGACCTTCGGGCGGCTGAAAGAAGGAGCCACGCCAAGCATTTGAAGAGTTGCCATGCGGTAGTCAGGATTTGCGTTTACAACGTGCCTCCCGGCTTCCCGATTAAGCCGCTTGGATAATACCTCCTTTCTCATTTTCATGGACGTAGTTTTTGCACAGATCCAACCCTCACTTCCTCCGTTTTGCCAATTCTATCAGCTTGGCGGTTTTGCCTTCGGCGAAATGCGGAATTTTCCGCGCCATCCGTGGATTCCCGTCAGAGCACCATTTTTTTGCTGATGACCACGAGGCCGGATTCGGTGACGTGGAACCGTTTGCGGTCGTCCGCCGGGTTGAATCCGATCTCGGTGCCGGGCGGGATTTCGACGTGCTTGTCGATGATGGCGCGCCGGATGCGGCTGTAGCGCCCCACATTCACCCCCTCCATCAGGATGCTCTCCTCCACGTTGCAGTAGGAATTGATGCGGACGGAGGGGGAGAGGATGCAGCGGTGTATCCGGCCGCCCGAGATCACGCATCCTTCCGAAACGAGCGAGTCGGTGGCGATGCCGATGCGCTGGTTGTCTTTGTCGGCGAAGACGAACTTCGCGGGCGGGTTGGTCGGGTTGAATGTGCGTATCGGCCAATGCCGGTTGTACAGGTTGAACGTGGGGACGACCTCCACCAGGTCCATAGAGGCGTCGAAATATTCGTCCAGCGTCCCCACATCGCGCCAGTAGCCTTTCTCTTTTTCCTCCGCGCCAAGAATGACGTTGGTGGAGAAGTCGTAGGCGAACACGCGGTTGGTTTTGTAGCGGCACGTGATGATGTCCTTGCCGAAATCGTGGCCCGTTTTCTGGGCCGCGTCCGCCTCCACCCATTCGATGAGCGCATCGCGGTTGAAGATGTAATTCCCCATCGAGCAGAGGGCCATATCGGGGCGGCCGGGCATCGGTTTCGGGTTTTTCGGTTTCTCCTCCCAGCCGATGATACGCCATTGGTCGTCCACTTCCACCACGCCGAACGACGAGGCGATTTTAAGCGGCTTTGGGATGGCGGCGATGGTCAACTCGGCCTTTTTTTCCACATGGTAGTCCAGCATTTGGCGCACGTCCATCTTGTAGATGTGGTCGCCGCCGAACACGCAGACGTAATCGGGGCCTTCGTCCTTCACCAGATTGAGGTTTTGGTAGATGGCGTCGGCGGTGCCGAGATACCAGTTTGTGCCGGTGCGCATTTGGGCCGGCACCGGATCGATATACAGCCCCAAGCGGGGGGCCAACTGCCAGCCGCGGGAGAGGTGGCGGTTGAGCGAATCGCTTTTGAACTGCGTCAGCAGTTTTATCTTGGTCAGGCCGGAGTTGAGGAAATTGCTCAAGACAAAGTCGATTATCCGGTAACGCCCCGCGAACGGCACCGCCGGCTTGGCGCGGTCGCGGGTGAGCGGCATCAGACGCTCCCCCTGGCCGCCGGCCAGAATCATCGTCATAACGTCCATTCAGCCCCCTCCTCATGGCATGTTGCGCAAATCTGTTTTATTCTACCAACTTCAAACGCTTTTCTCCATAAGCGTTCGGCAGAATAACAGGGGGTTTGGGCGGGGGTGGGGGAACCGTTTTCGGAGGGGGATACCTTATTTTGCCAGGCGGCGCACGTCCGGTTTCAGCCGTTTGAAGAGCGCGGGGCGGCGGTTCTTTATCCAGCGGATGAAATCGCGGTCCGTCCTGAAATGTTCCTTGACCGATTCGGTGAAATCGCCGCCGTGGCAGCCGTTGGCCGAAAACTGGCGGCAGACGGTGGGGCGGCGCCCGTAGATGCCGCAGCGGTTTTTTTCGTCCAGGTGCATGCATTTCTGGTGGAATACCACGCTCCAGTCGCCGTCAACGTCGAGGTACAGTTCGCTGGCCTGGTGGTAGATGTACCAGAGCAGGTCGTTTACCTCTTGCGGCGTGCGGGGGTTTTCCACCACGATGTTCAGATAGGCGCAGCAGGCGGCGGGACAGGTTTCGCAGGGATTTTGCATGGCTTTGGGCGTGCGCGGCATGCTATTTTTCCGCCGCCGCGCGGGTGGCGTCGGGAAGCCGGGCGAAAAGTTTCGGCCGGTGTTTTTTCAGATAGGTGAGCAGTTCCGCCTCGTTGGTGAAAACATGCTTCGCCACGTCATGGATGTCCTTGGCTTCGATGTGTCCGTGCTGGGTGCAATAATCCGGCTGGCGGCCTTCGAGCTTGCACCGGTTGTCCTTCGTAAGATGCACGCAACCGGAGGGAACCAGCAGGTACCATTCGCCGTCCTTGCCGATGTACACCTGCGCGTTGCCGTGATAGATGTACCAGAGGAAGGTGTCAATGCCGCCGCGCGTGGCGGGATAGTCCATCATTATGTTCACATAGCGGCACGAAAGATCGTTCGTCCGCGGATCCCCCCTCTTCGTCATGGGGGATTACTCTAGCATAAACGGCGCGGCGGGAGCGGGATTTTGGGGCAATGTTACGCGGCGGGGATTTCGATGGAGACGAGGAGGCCGTGGGGCCGCACATTCTTGGCGGTGATGGTTCCCTGGTGGTCGGCGATGATGCGGTTGACGATGGCGAGGCCGAGGCCGGTTCCCTTCTTCTTCGTGGAGAAATAGGGAAGGAATATTTTGTCGAGGTTGGCGGGATCGACGCCGGGGCCGTCGTCGCGCACTTCAATCAGTATCCGGTTGCCGCCGTTCACGCGGCGGGTTTTTATCTCGATGCCCCCCCCCGGCTCCACCGCGTTGACGGCGTTTTCCACCAGATTGCGGAAGACGCGGTGCATCTGTTCGCGGTCCAGCCGCACGTCGTGGATGGAGGGGTCGAAATCGGCGCGCAAGGCCACGTCCTGTTTCATGCCGTGGAACATCTGCACCACCTCTTCGATCAGCCGGTGCAGCGGATGCATTTCCGGCTTCGCCACCGGCAGCTGGCCGAAGCGCGAGAATGAATCGACCAGCCCGACCAGCACATCCACTTCGTGGATGATGACGCGGGTGGCGGCATCGAAGTTCCGGTCGAATGCCGCGCGGTCGGTCTCGTAATTGCGCCGCAGCCGCTCGGTGTTCAGCTTGATGGGGGTGAGCGGGTTTTTTATTTCGTGGGCGAGGTGCTGGGCGATGTCGCGCCAGGCTGCGGTCTTTTCGGCGTTGATGATGGCGGTGAGATCTTCGAACACCACCACCATCCCCATAAAAGTGTCATACTGGTCCTTCAGCGTGGAGATATGCACCAGCAGCGTGCGGATAACGCCGTCCACGTTGATCTGGGTTTCCTGCTTGATGCTCTCCTTGCGGCTTTTTCCCATCTCGCGCACGATGGAGCGGACCGGATCGAGCTGCGTGTGGGAAAAGATTTCCTCGTAATATTTCCCCCGCGGGTCGCCCGCGTCGAGGTGGAGGATGGCCGTTGCCGAAGGGTTGCAGGTGGTGACATGTCCGCGGTGATCGATGGATATCACGCCGGCGGCGATGGTGGAAAGTATCGTCTCGATGTGCCGCCGGCGGCGGTCAAGCTCCTGATTGACGTCGACCAATTCGCGGTGATTGGCATCAAGTTTTTGCCGGGAGGTATCGAGGTCTTCCGTCATCCGGTTGAACGACCGCACCAGGAAGCCGATCTCATCGCGCGATTTTTCCTCCACGCGCACCGAAAGATCCCCTTCGGCCACCTTCCGGGTGGCATCCACCAGCTTCTGGATCGGGGTGGTGATGTCGCGCGCGAGGTAATAGCCGAACCAGATGGCGCCGAAAATGACGACCAGCGTCACCACCCCCAGCGTGACCTCATACATCATCTTGATCGGCAGCTTTTGCGATTGTATCTGGCGGTATTCCTCCGTGGTGCGGGTGATGGTCTCAATTTTGTCGAGCAGCCAGGGATCTATCGGCTCGGTCAGGAGAACCGCCCCCTCCACCGCGCCATCGGCGGCCAGCACGGGCGCGAACGCCACCACGTAGGCGCCGCGGGATGTGCGGTGTTTTTCGGCGAAGGTTTCGCCTTTCGCCATTTTTTCCGCGTGGAACCCGGTTAAGGCGGGGGGAACATATTCATCGTCGCCGTTGGCGGCGTATTTCGCCCGCAGGGTGAAATTTCCGCCGTATACCGCTCCCCCGGCGGCGTTCAGCTCGCCGATCTTTTTCGGCAGCATATTGGACAGGTAGACGCGGTTGGCGTTCAGCAGCATCTGCTGTTTTTGCACCATTCCGGCCAGGTCCCGCGCCCCGGCTTCGGCACGCTTTTCATGCTGTGAATAATAGTCGTGCGCCACGTCCAGGCTGTCGCGCAGCGACCGTTCCACGGTGATGTTCGACCAGTTGTCGATGGAGTTGGTGATGAGGCCGCTGGCCACCACGAACAGGAGCACCGTGGGGATAAGCGTGAGGCCGAGGAATGCCAGTATCAGCTTGGTGCGGAAAGCCGCCTTCAGCGCTTTTTCCTGGCGCTCCATGAAGAGCTTCACCATGTTGCGCCCCACCAGCAGCGCCATCACCAGCAGCAGCAGGATGTTGAGATTCAGCAGGAAGAAGAGGTTCAGGTTGTTGATGCCGCCGATGCGCGGCCCATCGTACACCAGCTTGTACATGGTGAAGAGCAGCATGACCGAGAGCAGCGCCAGCACGGCGATCCGCAGCCGGCGCAAACCGGTGGCGCGCGCCTCGGCGGTAAGGTTATGCCCCATGTTGAGCAGCGTGCGCAGCGTGCTATCGTTTTTTTCGCTCATGGCAACGTTCCGGTGGCGGCGCGGCAATTATTAAAACTCATTAATGAGGTGTGCATCGTATTAAGAAATCGGATGTTGTGCGCCAGAATAGCAGGCAAAAAGCCGCACTTCAAGCAACCGTCACCGATGACCACCGGTGGCGGGTTGCCCCGGTCAGCCGGTTTGTGAGGTTCCGGTGGCGCCACCCGTGCCGGGAAAGCCGTTGGGGGCGGCGGCGCTGGTGGGGAGCTGGTTGAGCCGGTTGGACAGGGAGGTCAAGAACTGGCTGAACCCGCCGGTCTTTCCAAACGTCTGGTTGACCAGGCTTTGCGGCACCAGTCCGCCCGACGTATTGGCGAGGTTGCTGTAACTGTCCATGAAGCTTTTTTTCATGTCCGGGGTGAGGTTGGTCAGGTTCTTGTTCATGTAATTGTCCACCGGTGTGCCGGTGAGGTTGTACAGCGAACCCATCGCCGGATCGGCGTTGTAGGCGGAAAGCGTATCCACGAGGGAGTTTTGGAACCCTCCCATAAGGGTGGAAAGCTGGCTTTGTTTCACGGAGTTGCGGGAAAGCGTCACCAAATCCGAAGGGCTTAACTTAGTGGCGGCATTCGTTCCCGGCGCGGCGGTTTTATCCTCCGGCGCGGCGGCGGAAGCGGCTCCTGCATGTTGCTGCGTTCCTTGGGTGGATGGCGCGGCCAAGGGATTCGTCGGCGTGGCGGTCTTCTTGACGTCCATGACTACACTTCCTCTCATCTTTATATCGGCATCTTCTCTTTATAGTTTAGCCCGAATTGGAAAAAATATCATATCGGGTTTGTACGGACAGTATTGCTAACTCCCCTTGTGGCGTTCCAGCAGGGTGATATAATGGCCAAGTTATTTATGGCTGGTTTCCTTAGAGGAAGGGTGGCGGAATGGCGGTTGACGATCGTAAGTCGAGCTTTAAAAAGACGATTCAGGACGATACCAAGCGGGAGAAGCTTGCCGACCTTCTGCGCAAGGACGGCCGCGTCACCAGCCGCCAACTCAAAGAGGCGGAAGAGGTTCAGAAGAAAAAAGGGGGGTGGATCGGCCACATCCTGATAAAGCTCGGCTACATCTCCGAAGAAGCCATCATCGCCTTCGTGAACCGCAGCCTGCAAATACCCGCCGTGGACCTGACCAAGGAAAACCCCACGGAAGAGGCGATCAAGCTGATCGACCTCGCCACCGCCAAGGGACACATGGTGATACCGATGGAAGTCGTGGAAGGTGCCCTTGTCTGCGGGATGGTCGATCCGACAAATTTTAACGCCATCGAGGAGATCAGCAGCAAGACCAAGCTGCCGGTGCGCGGCAAGATCGTGCGGCTGCTGCAGTTGGCCGACGCGTACAAAAAACACTACGGCATGTCCGACGAGGACTACAAGGCATTTCTGCCCACCGAAGAGGCGATAAAAGAAGAAGATAAAAAATCGTCCAAGCCGGCGGCCGCTGAAACCTACGACATGGGCGACATTATCTCCAGCGTCGAAGACGAACTGGAAATCGCCAAGGAAGAGGAAGAGGAGGGGGGACCCGTCACGGTCGACGCGGCGCTCATCCGGCTGGTGAACGGCATCCTGATCAAGGCGGTGCAAGGCGGCATTTCCGACATTCACATCGAGCCGTATGAGAAGCGCTACCGCGTCCGCTACCGCAAGGACGGCGCGCTTTTCGAGGACCTGGTGCTGCCGCTGCAAATGAAGAACGCGCTGGTGAGCCGCATCAAGATCATGTCCAACCTCAACATCGCCGAAAAACGCGTGCCGCAGGACGGCCGCATCAAGATAAAAGTCCCCGGCCGCGACAAGCCGCTCGACTTCCGCGTAAGCATACTTCCCACGCTGTTCGGCGAATCGGTGGTTATGCGTATCCTTGACCAGACCAAGCTGCAGACCGACCTGACAAAGCTCGGCTTCTCGCAATGGGCCATGGATGTATTCCAAAAAGGGCTGGAGTCTCCGCAGGGGCTCGTTCTTGTCACCGGCCCCACGGGGTCGGGTAAAACGAACACCCTCTATTCCGCCGTGGTGTCGCTGAACACCGAAGACGTGAAGATACTCACCGCGGAAGACCCGGTCGAATTCAACTTCGACGGGATCAACCAGGTGCTGGTGCGCAACGAGGTGGGTCTCACCTTCGCGGCGGCGCTGAAATCGTTCCTGCGGCAAGACCCCGAGATCATCCTCATCGGCGAAATCCGCGATCTCGAAACGGCCGAGATCGCCGTCAAGGCCAGCATCACCGGCCACTTGGTGTTCAGCACGCTGCACACCAACGATTGTCCCAGCACCGTCTCCCGCCTCATCGATATCGGCATCCAGCCGTACCTGGTGTCCACCGCGCTGGTGCTCATTCTCGCCCAGCGCCTGCTCCGCCGCCTCTGCACCAAGTGCAAGGAGGAAGTTACCGATATCCCGCATCAGGCGTTGCTGGAAGCCGGATTCACCAAGGAGGAGTTGCCGAACGCGAAGATATACCGCGGCGCCGGATGTCCGGCATGCACCCGCGGTTACAAGGGGCGCGTCGGCAACTTCGAATTGATGGAGTGCTCCGAGGTGCTCAAAGTGGCCATCACCGCGCGCGTGCCCGAAGACCAACTCCGCAAAATCGCCATAAAGGACGGCATGTTGACGCTGCGCCGCGACGGGCTGAACAAGGTTCTCGAAGGGGTCACCACCCTTGAGGAAGTCATCGCCAACACCGTGTTGCAGAAAGAAGCGCTCCCCGCCTACCTGTTGAACCCGGACGAACTGATTTTCGAAGACGGCGACCTGATCATCCGCGAAGGGAACACCGACAAGAATTTCTACCAGCTGTTGCAAGGCTCCCTGGCCATCACAAAAGGCGGAAAGATGGTCGGCGAAATTTCGCAGCCCGGTGAATATTTCGGGGAGATGTCCGCCCTGATGAACCAGCCCCGCACAGCCACCGTCCGCTCCAAGGGAAAGAGCGTCGTGAAAGTATTCCCCGGCGACAAGCTGCGCGAGACCCTCGACAACTATCCGGACATCGCTTTTACCATCATCAAATCGCTTATGATACGAATCAACGAGGCCGACAAGCGCCTTGCCCGCATTGAAAAACCGGCCTGATACCTTTCGTGTGGGGATGCACCGCATGAAGCCGTTGCACGCTTTGGGAATTGTGTTTATTGCCGCCGCGCCCGAACCTTTTCCTTCCCCCGTGCGTCTAATATGGCGGACAAATTGAGGATACAACAACAATGATGAAACTGACCCGCATTCCACACACCGCATTGGTTGCCGTCACGCTGGCCCTTTTTCCGCTTGGCGCGGGGGCGGGTGATACGGGCGCCGAAGGGGCTGGACAGCCGCTGGCGTTGCGTCAAAGCATCGAACAGGCGCTGGCGAACAACCTCGATATCAGCGTGCAAAAGGCGAAACCGCTGGCCAGCGAACAGGATTATTTTGCGACCGAGGCCGAATTCGACCCATCCCTCTTCGGTTCGGTTTCCTACGCCCGCACAGAGAGCCCCAGCGCCTCGCCGTATGCCAACCCGGCGGTGGGCGAGACCAAGGCAACGGCGGCGGCGTTGGGGGTGCAGCAGAAATTTTCTTTTGGCACCAGCTATAAGTTGACTCTCGATACCACGCAAGCGGACACCAACTCGCTCGTTACCAGCCTCAATCCGTCCTACGCCAGCAATCTGGATTTGGCGCTCACCCAGCCGCTGCTCAAAAATTTCGGCACCGGCCCGAACACCTACCGTCTCGTCATAGCCAAAAACGCCAAGGGCGTGTCGGACGCCGATTTTGCCGCCAAGGTGATGGATGTGGTGACCAAGACCGAACAGACCTATTGGGATTTGGTGGCCGCACGG
Organism: Nitrospinota bacterium; assembly: GCA_016217735.1. Taxonomy (NCBI): domain Bacteria; kingdom Pseudomonadati; phylum Nitrospinota; species Nitrospinota bacterium. Next base: position 5,274 of record JACRGQ010000030.1, on the reverse strand, counting down.
CACGATTTGGCGGTGCAGGAAGAGGCGTTGCGCTGGGCGAAGGACTTCAAGCGGCAGATGGAACTCAAGGTGCAGGTGGGCGTTATGGCGCCGATAGAAGTGGCGGCGGCGGACGCGCAGGTGGCGGTGCAGGAAGAGGCGCTCATAAAAACCCGCCTCGCCATCAAAAACACGCAGGATAATCTCAAGGCGCTGATGAACGGCAACGACCTGCCGTTGGGCGGTGATGACGACATCAGCCCCACCGACGAGCCAGTCTACCGGGAGAGTCCCGTTAACCTGCAACACCTGCGCGAGACCGCCTATGACAAGCGGCCCGATTACCATCAGGCGCTGCTGGCGCTCGACAGCAAGCAGACCGAGCGGGCCTACAATGAAAACCAGACGCTCCCCACGCTCAATCTTGTCGCGGATGTGAAGCTTCACGGCCTGCGCGGCGAGCCGCAGACGGTCACCGTCGGGGGACAGTCCATCACGAGCAGCCTGGGGGGAACCCAGTCCGATTCGTTGAGCGACGCCGGGGGGGGGAAATACTACGACTACTCGGTGGGCGTGCAATTTGAATATCCCCTTTTTAACCGCGCGGCGAAAAGCCGCGCCGTGAAAAGCCAAGTGGAGGCGGATGCCGCCCGCATGGCGCTGGCCGGCCTCCGCCAGACGATAGACCTGCAAGTGATGGCCGCCGCCCGGAGCCTGGAGGCGGCCCGCCAAACCATCGAAGCAACCCGCCTTTCCCGCGTATTGGCCGAGAAAAAACTGGCGGCCGAAACGCGCAAGTTCGAGGTGGGAACTTCCACCTCCTTCACCGTGCTGCAATACCAAAAAGACCTCGCCGCCGCGAAAAGCAACGAAATGAGGGCGGCGACCGACTATCAAAAGGCGGTGGCGCAGCTTGACCGGGCGACCGGCACGATTCTGGAAAGGAACAACATAACGCTGACGATGCAGGGGCAGTGAACGGCTTCGGCGTACTGATCTACGAAAAAAGCCTGCACCGGGCGGCGGCGCTCCGCGCCATCGCCGAAGAAGCGGGCTTTGCCTGCCGCGCCGCCTTTTACCGCGCCGAGGCCGAAGCGGCCGCCGCCACCGGCGGCTTCGCCATTCTCGCCGCCGGGTTCGATACCTTTCCGCTCCCCCCCGCGCTGGAGGGAATGCGTATCGCCGTTTCCGCCCCCGCCGGGGAGGTTGAAAAAGTAGATGCCCTTTTCCGGCAGTACGGCCTTGCGGGGCCGGTGCTCACCTATCCGTACGACCCGGCCGCGACCACGGCGGCGCTCCGGCGGCTGGCGGATTCGGCCGGCACAACGGCATATCCCGCCGCGGCGGCATTTGACATCCCCTCCATCATCGGCGGTTCCAAGTCGGTGCGCGATATGAAACAGCTCATCCTGAAGGCGGCCAACGCCCCCAGCACGGTTCTGATACTGGGGGAGACCGGCACCGGCAAGGAACTGGCCGCCCGCGCCCTGCACGAATCGGGCGCCCGCACGCAGGGCCCCTTTGTGGCGGTCAACTGCGCCGCCATCCCTGAAACGCTCATCGAAAGCGAGCTGTTCGGCCATGAAAAAGGATCCTTCACCGGCGCACACCAGCGCAAGGCCGGCAAGTTCGAGGCGGCGCACAAGGGAACGATTTTTTTGGACGAGATCGGCGAACTTGCCCCCGCCATGCAGGTGAAACTGCTGCGGGTGCTCGAAAGCGGCACGTTCAACCGCGTGGGGGGGAACGCCCCTGTGACGGTTGACGCGCGGGTGGTCTGCGCCACCAACCGCGACGTATTCGAAATGGCCCGCATCGGCGCTTTCCGCCGCGATCTCCTCTACCGCATCAACGTGATTGCCGTCACGCTGCCGCCGCTGCGCGAACGGCCCGAAGACATCCCCGCGCTTGCCGCGCATTTTTTGGGGAAGTACGCGGCGGCGGCCGGAAAAAAAATCGGCCGGTTCTCGCCGCAAGCCGAAGCGGCGCTCATGGCGCATTACTGGCCGGGGAACATCCGGCAGCTTGAAAACGCAGTGGAGCGCGCGGTGCTCCACTGCGCCGGCGGCGTTATCGAAACCGTCGCGCTCGACCCCGATACGCGCGCCGCGGCTTCCATGTCCGGCGCCCCGGTCGTGGAGGAACTGCTCGGCCTTGATTATGCCGCCATGAAGGAGCGGGTGCTGGATCACTACGAGATGGAATACGTCGCCGGCCTGCTGCGGCGGAACGGCGGCTCGATCCAAAAGGTGTGCGAAATAAGCGGCATGGACCGGAAAACGCTCTACCGCAAAATGAAACAGTACGGGTTGGACAAAAAGGATTTCAAGTAGGATGTCCCGGCTTTTCATTCCCGCCGTGCATCTGCCGCACGGCCGCGAGGTGTTCAAACCGCTGCCGTACCGGGCCTCGCAGTTCCGCCGCGTGCTGAAGGCGTATGCCGAGCGGGCATTGCTGCAATGCGCGCCGGAGGACGCCATCGTCCTCGCCGCCGCGCCGGAGACGGACTACCTCCGTTTCCTGATGGATAACGGGATGGGGACGGAGCGGATCATCCTCTGCCCCGGCGCCGGCGGCAACCTCGCCGCCGATCTTCTTGGGAAGGATTTCCCTGGACGGATTGACGGCCGCGGCATCCCCAACTTCTATATCCACCTTGAAGAGGAATGGGAGATCGCAAAGACGCTGGGGGCGCGGGAGCGGGTGATGCATCCCGCCCTCACCCGGATGTTCAACACCGCCTATTTTTTGCTGCGGCTGGAAGAGGACATGGCGATTGCCGCGCCGCCGCGGGCGCAGGTGCGATCCTCCCGGTTCGCCGAGCCGGTGCGGGAACTGCTCAAGGAGCACGGCAAACTCTTCGTGCGCGGCAACGAAAGCTGCGGCGGCACGCAGACCTTCACCGTGGAAAATGAAGAAGAGATAGCCCCGATAGTCCGCATCATCGGCCGCAACCGGGAGATCACCCGTTACTTCGCCTCTCCATTTCTTGCCATTGATGAAAGCTGGAATGTGCAGTACGCCATCGGGCCGGACGGCGTTTCCGCGCTGTTCGGCGCGAGCCGCCAGATCATGGCAGGAACCGCCCACAAGGGGAACGAAGGGGGGGCGGAAATCCCCCCGGCTGTGGCGCGGCTGGCGGAAACAACGGTGCGGCGGCTTGCATCGATGGGAGCGCGGGGGATGATAGGCATCGATTTCATCAGCGCCGGGGGCGCAACCTATATAGCCGAAATAAACGCGCGGGAAAACACCAGCACGCCGGTTATCGCCGCCGCGCAAAGGGCGGGGGCGCGGCATTGGCGCTCGTTCAAGATACCGGTTGCGCGCGGCTTCACGTTCGCCGCATTCGCCGCCCTCTGCGGAAAAGAAAACCTGCTCACCGCGGCGGCGGGGCGCGGCCTGCTCCCCTTTCATTTTGCCGCGTCATCCCTCACCGGGTGGTTGGATGTGGCGGCGTATGGCGAAAGCCTGGAAGAGGTGGCGGCGCTGGAATCGCGCGTGCGGCCCACGGAGTAACCGCGTTGCCCGGCAGGCGCCCATTTAAGGAGCCGCGGAACTTTTCTTCAATCCGCGGCGGAAGTGGCCTGTAGGCCATCATGGGTACATCGTGCCGAAGGCATGATTTCCCTCTCGGCGCTCCGCGCCGATGTACACAATAAATTGTGTACCCACCATAAAAGATCAGTGGCTGAAGGGGTCTTGCTGGTCGTAGATCATAAAATAGTCGAGCGGGCGGCAGTCGGCCGCGCCGGCTTTCGGCATCAGGAACTGTTCGGCCACTTTCAGCCACTGCACGTCCGGCTGCAGTTCGCGCAGCTTGCCATCCGCCGGGGGCGTGGAGTGCTCGTTGCGCTCGTAGACCACATGAAACACCGCCACGCCGTAATCCTCGGTTTCGTGGATGAGGTAGTTCTTCCTGAAGTCTTTTATCCCCAGATTTTTCTCGATGAGATGGATATGCTCGCGCGACACCTTGATGAGGCAGAACTTGCTGATGCCGCCTTCGTACAGCTTGCTCAGCGTGCGCGCTTCCGAACTGCTGACGTACAGGGTGACGATGCCGTCCATCTGGTTCAACAGTTGGTATGCCACGGTGCTGGCGGTGCGCCGCCCGGAGACGGTGTGGTGGAACGAGTAATATTCAAAGAGTTTTTCCACCATCTCCTCGGCGTGGCGTTCCCCCTTTTCGTACAGGTCTTTCGAGATGTAGCGGAGCTGTTTGCCCAGCGCTTCGGCCGCGAAATCTATAAGCCAGTCGATACGCACATGGAAGTGCGACAAAAGATAGCGCACCCGCTTGCGGCTGGCGGCGTCCTGCTGGATAAGCAGCGCGTAATCCACCGGCAGCAGGCTTTTGAGCAGATCGTAGAATTTCCCGTGCTCGTAATACTTTTGGATCTTCAGCAGGTCCGGCGCCACGCGCGGGGCGCTTAAGACCATTTCGGGCAGGTTTTCCTTCACCACCTTGTTGCTGTCGAAGTAGCGGATGTATTTTTTGAGGTCCGCCGGCATGGCGGTTTCGGTGAACAGGACGATGAATCCGTTGTTCAGTTCGCTTTCCTGTTCCGTTACTTTGGAACGGGGCTTGAGCTGGCGCTTTTCCACGAACTTGTATTCCACCTTCGCGTCGAGGTGGTTTTGATAGCTGTCGATAAGGCTGTACTGGATAAGCGCATAGTCCAACTCGTTGCGCAGGGTCTTATAGAGGGAGCGGCGCAGCTTTTCGTTTCTGCTCAATCCGTATTCGGTGTGGTTCATCGCGCCCTTTGCTCCAATGGTTTGACGGCCCGCGCGGCCGCATTAACTGGCTAAAAAATAACAGATTATTAAGCCGCGCTCAATACCCCCCAGGAAAAGGGATATGCCCGCCACCCGTCTTTTTAACCAAATTGTCATTGCCGTCATTTAACGCCCATCTCCGCATCGGGCAAAGAAGCGTTCAGGTGAATAAAGTTTTATATACACAATAGTAGCAGGCGTGTGCTGTTTATTTATGCTACTTGATTCTCCCGCACACTTCTGCCAGTATCACGAGGGTGCAGACTGAAAGCATTGATATTCAAGTACTTAAGCGATTACTTGAATGCGGGGGCAGTGAGGAGAGGTTAATAAAGTCGGCATGAAGGTCATGTCGGGAACACCAACACGGCAAGGAAAGGGATTGCTTCATGAAGTTTAAATTTGTTCCAACGGGAAAGAAATTGTTGGCGCGTCCGTTTGTGACGGCGTTTTTGACCGTTTCATTCCTCATGCAGTATCCCGGTGGCGCGCTGGCGGAGCCGGAGACGGTCG
>JACRGQ010000029.1 GCA_016217735.1 Nitrospinota bacterium | reverse complement strand
TCGGCCTAAGATACGGTTCAGAGTCTGTCGGAAGACCGGGGAAACTTATCTACCAAACATGGTCCCAGCCATTAGGTGCGACACAGTTTTCCCCGGTTTCCACTTAATGAAATTCTACGATTTCCAAGATACAAGGTGCGAATTCAGCGCACAATCGGCCCAGCGGGCCGACCGATTCTCTTGGCGCTGACGCGCGAGGGATGCACGGAAATTTTTTTCAAACCGCGCCGGATGTCCCCTTCAAGGGGACAATGTGCGACTGAAGTCGTATCTACCAAACAGGGGGGCGTTGCCCCCCCTTACTTACCTTCAGATACTCAAGGAGACACATTCCCATTCTGAAGCTGGACTCACCCAATGTCGTCTGCATCCTCTTGTTGGCCATCTGCTTTGAATCCTTCGTGGAAAGTGACGGTGCCCTGCGGCGTATGCCCGTCGAAAGACAGAGCGAGAAAGACCTCCGGTGGAACACCTTCATGCACAAGTTCCGGGATGTTTGTGAACCCAAATTTTCTGTAGTAGCCCGGATGTCCCACGAGACAACATCCTTGAGCATTCATATCTCTCAGCCGTGCCAGACCTTCCCGTATCAGGGCTTTGCCGATCTCCTGCCGCTGGCACTCCGGCAACACCGAAACAGGTCCGAGTCCATACCAGTTCCGGGTGCCGTCCGAAATAGCCACGGGAGAGAATGCGATATGCCCTATTACTCGGCCATCCAATTCTGCGACCAGCGATACCGAGAGTACCTTCGCGGCACGTAGTGCCTCTATGATGAACTGCTCCGTGTGGCTGCTGATCTCCAAGGTTTTGAACGCTGCGGCAGTCACCTCGGCTATCGCGCCAACATCGGCATCCGTCTCGTTTCTGATAGCGATATTCGGACTCATGAATCTACTGTTCCTCTTTTTTCAAGGCCAACATTTATTTTTATCCGGTATTTCCCATATGGCCCCTGTGTAGCGCCCAACCAATAAACATGATCGTACGCAACCCGGCAAAAATAATCAAATCAGGCTCCCCAACGGGATATGCCGCCGATTTCCAAGCGCTCCGCGCCAATGTGCGAATGAATTCGCACCTACCGGGGGGCGGGGAGGGGCTGTAGCCGTCTCTTTTACTTCGCGGGGCGCGTTACAAGATAGATTTGATTATCCTCTCCCTCAATTCCCCGTAAATGCGCCATTCCAAACAAGAAACCAGAATCCGGTTCTTTTCCGGCAATTTACTTTATTTCATTTGTCCGGAAAGGGATATGGCGTTTTTAAAGTACTCAAAAAAAGTTCCCGCATCTTTTCTACATTCTTCCACATAGGATACAAGTTCCTTTTCGAGGGTGTTTAGCGAAAGCTTTAGTTGCAAACTGCCCTTCAGGTATTTCAAAATGGCGGTGCGCGTGGCAAGCTCCTCTTCGCCGATGATGAGCGCGAAGCGGGCGCCCGATTTGTCCGCTTTCCCCATCTGGTTCTTGAGGCTGGCCGGCTTGAACGCCTTTTCCACCGCGATCCCTTTTTGGCGCAGGCGGCCCGCGATGCGGAACGCCTCGTCCGCCGCCGCTTCCATGTAAACGATGAAGACATCGGGATGCCCCGGCGAAAATTCCAGCGGCGCGCCGATCGATTCCAGCAGCCGCTCCACGCCCAGCGCGAAGCCGATGGCCGGCACCGCGGGGCCGCCGCTGTTCCCTATGAGGTCGTCGTAGCGCCCGCCGCCCGCGATGGAGTTTTGCGAGCCGAGGCCTTCGGCGGTGACTTCGAACACCGTGCGGTTGTAGTAATCCAGCCCGCGCACCATGCGGGGGTTCAACTCATACGGAATCGCCAGCGCGTCCAGCCCCTTCTTCACGCGGGCGAAATGCGCTTCGCAATCGGGGCAGTGGTGTTTGTCGATGGCGGGCGCTTCGGTCATCACCTGCCGGCAGCCGTGGGCCTTGCAGTCGAACACGCGCAGCGGGTTGCGCCCGTAACGTCCCTGGCAGGTTTCGCAGAGCCGCTCTTTGCGGGCGGTCAAAAAATCGACCAGCGCGGCGCGGAACGGCGGGCGGCAGACATCGCACCCCAGACTGTTGAGGTAGAGGCGCGGCCCCTTGATGTTGATGCTCTGGATGAAGAGCCACAGAAGGTGGATCGCCTCCGCGTCCGCCTCCGGCTCGGCCGCCCCAAAAAGTTCCGCGCCGATCTGGTAAAACTGGCGGAACCGCCCGGCCTGCGGCCGCTCGCGGCGGAACATCGGGCCGAAGTAGTAGAGCTTGGTGATGGCTCCCGGCGGGTGGTACATCGAGTGTTCGATGAACGCGCGGACGCAGCTTGCCGTTCCCTCCGGGCGGAGGGTGAGGCTTTCGCCGCCGCGGTCCTCGAAGGTGTACATCTCCTTTTGGACGATGTCGGTTTCTTCCCCCACCCCTTTGACGAAGACCTCGGTCTTCTCAAATATCGGCAGGACGATCTCTTTAAAACCGAAGCGGGCGAACTGGGCGCGGGCGCGCCGCTCCACCTCGCGCCAAAGACCGGCATCGGCGGGGAGTATGTCCTTGACCCCCTTGACCGCCTTGACTGATTTATCCGCCATAGCTGGGCATATTACACCAGTTTTGGCCCCGTATCCGGCAGATATTGGGGAATTATGTCCCGGCCTTTCACCGTGGTATAATTATTGTCTATGCTTGATGAACAGGACGTTTCCGGACGTGATACGCCCCTGCGGAGCAAGCTCCGCCGCGGGATATTCATTCTCCCCTCGCTTATCACCACGCTCAGTTTTTTCAGCGGGTTCTACGCGCTGATCGCCTCGTTCAACGGGGAGTACTACCACGCGGCGGTCGCCATCATCCTCGCGGGGCTGTTCGATTTCCTCGACGGCAAGATCGCCCGCCTCACCAACACCGCCACCAACTTCGGCATGGAGTACGATTCGCTCGCCGACCTGATGTCGTTCGGCATAGCCCCCGGCTTCCTGGTCTACTCGTGGGCGTTGCAGCCGTATGGCCGCATCGGGTATATGGCGGCTTTCCTCTATGTCATTTGCGGCGCGCTCCGGCTGGCGCGGTTCAACACGCTGGCGCATTCCGGCCTGGGGCAGGGACGGTTCGTGGGGCTGCCGATACCGGGCGCGGCGCTGGTGATCGCCTCGATGATCGTCATGACCAAGGATTTCTTCCTGCTGGAAAAGCTGCCGCCGATGGTGCTGGTCGCCACGGTTTACGCGCTGGCGTTCCTGATGGTCAGCAACGTCCGTTATTTCAGCGCCAAGCAGATCGATTTCAGCCGGCGCCGTCCGTTCAGCATCCTCGTCTTCATGGTGCTCGTCATTTACATCCTGGCGGTGATGCCGGAACTGATGCTCTTTATCGTGGCGGTCGGCTACGCCGTGTCCGGTCCCCTGGAATGGGTCGTCGCCAAGCTGTTCCAGCGCGATTCGGCCGGCGCCGAAACGCCGCGCCACTTGCACAAATAACGCCGCGCCGCGGGGCGCCGTACCATCGCATACGCCAAGGGGGGCAGGTTGCCGGTGCTTGAACAGTTGCGCGCCTTCTGGCCCGCCGGGTTGCACGGCAGGCTTTTTCTGGCCGGCGGCGCCGTGCGCGACCATCTGCTGGGGGTTCCGCGCAACGACGCCGATATGGTGGCGCTGGTTTCCCCCGATGTCCTCACAAAGCTGGGATTCGTGCGCGTGGACGGCGTGAGCACCGAGCCGGTCTGGGCGCGGACGGTCGCCGGCGTGGGGCGGATGGAGGTGCGGCCCATCGACCCGGCCCTGCCGCTGGAGAAAGAACTGGCCCGGCGCGATTTTTCCATCAACGCCATCGCCATGCGGCTGGACGGCACGCTCATCGATCCGCTGGGGGGCGCGGCGGCGCTCCGGCAAAAACGGCTGACCGCCTGTTCGCCGCAAACGTTCACCGGCGATCCGGTACGGCTCTTCCGCGCCTTCCGGTTCGAATGCGCGGGATATGCGATGGACGAGGGGACGAAACGGCTCATTTTCGGCCACGAGTGGGAAGGGGCGCTGCGGCGCATCCCGGTGGAGCGGTTTTCCCGCGAGATGGAAAAAGCGTTTGGGCTGGAGAAGCCGCGGCTTTTTTTTACCGCGATGAGGGAGCACAACGTGGGGCGGGGCTATTTCCCCGAACTGTTCCGGATGGCCGCGGTGCCGGCCGGGCCGAAAGAGTATCACCCGGAAGGGGACATGCTCACCCATTCGCTGGAGGCGCTGGAACGGGCCGCCGCGCTTTCACCCGACCCGCTTGCCCGCTTCGGCGCGTTCATGCACGACATCGGCAAACTGCTGACCGATCCCGCGCAGTATCCCAGTCATCACAACCACGACAAGGCGGGCGCGCCGTTGGCGAAAAAAATCTGCGCCCGGCTGCGGCTTCCCGGCGATTGGGTGAAGACAGCGGTTGCCGCAAGCTATCTGCATCAAACCGCGGGGCTGTGGCCCGGATTGCGCGACACCACGAAGCTGAGGCTGGCCGAAAACGCCGCGCGGCAGGGGATGGAGCGGCGGCTGCCGGTGATCGTCCGGGCCGACCGGGGGAATTTCGACGACGCGCAGTGGGCGCACGCCGTGAACGCCGCCACCATGACGGTGAAAGACCTCGGCATAGACCCGCGCATTTTCGGGGAATGCCGCGACGACGACTGGTGCAAAAACGAATGTCCGCTGCACAAGCGCGGCAAGAAATGCCCGATGCCGGTCGCTGACCGCTCCTCTTTCCTCACCCAGCGCCGCGTGGAAAAGTACCGCCAGCTTGTTGGGCAATGAGCGGAGCCTTCGGCAGGGGGCTAAATATCCAGCGGCGGTTCCTCGATCTCCGGGCTTCCGTGCGGGCGGATGATGCCGGTTCCCATGAAGTGTCGCAGCGCCTTCGGCAGGCGGACGTTTCCCTCCGGCGTTTGATAGTTTTCCAGAATGGCGACCATCGTGCGGCCTATGGCGAGGCCGCTGCCGTTGAGGGTGTGTACGTACTCCGGCTTGGCCTTCGCGTCGCGCTTGAACTTGATGTTGGCGCGGCGGGCCTGAAAATCGGTGAAGTTGCTGCACGACGAGATTTCCACATAGCGGTTCATGCTCGGCAGCCAGACTTCGATGTCGTAGGTCTTCGCGGCGGAGAACCCCATGTCGCCGGTGCAGAGCGCGATCACGCGGTACGGCAGATCGAGCTTTTGTAAAATCATCTCCGCGTCGTTGGTCAGCGTTTCCAGTTCGGCCCAGCTATCCTCCGGCTTCGCCAGCTTCACGATCTCCACCTTGTTGAACTGGTGCTGGCGGATGATGCCCGCCGTAACCTTGCCGTACGTTCCCGCCTCGCGGCGGAAACAGGGGGTGTAGGCGCAGAATTTTTTGGTAAGCTCTTCCGCCGCCAAAATCTCGCCGGCGTGGATGTTCGTCACCGGCACTTCGGCGGTGGGGATGAGGTAGTGCTCTTCCCCTTCGATTTTAAAAAGGTCGTCGGCGAATTTCGGAAGCTGTCCGGTGCCGGTCATCGACTTCGCGTTCACGATGAACGGGGGGAGCACCTCTTCGTAGCCGTTGGCGGCGTGCTGGTTCAGCATGAACGACATCAGGCAGCGTTCCAGCTTCGCCCCCTGTCCGCGCAGCAGCGAAAAGCGCGCGCCGGTGATCTTGGCCGCACGCTTGAGGTCGAGGATGCCGAGCGCCTCGCCCAGTTCCTGGTGGTTCTTCGGGGTGAAGTCGAACACGCGCGGTGTGCCCCATTCGCGGACGACCACATTTTCCGTTTCGTCCTTGCCCAGCGGCACGGCGGCATCCGGGATGTTGGGGATGGCCAGCAGGGCGTTCTCCAACTCCGTCTCCACTGCGCGGAAAGCGGCCTCGCGCTCTTTTATTTCTTCGCCCACCCGCTTGCTCTCTTCCTTGGCGGGGCCGGGGTCTTTTTTATCGCGCACCATCTGGCCGATTTTGGCCGAGGCCTCGTTCTGCTTCGCGCGCAAGGCGTCCAGCTCTCCCTGCATGGCGACGCGCCGGTCTTCCAGCGCCACCACGGGGGCAAGGTCGAATTGCTGCCCGCGGCGGTTCAGCGCCGCCTCCGCCGCTTCGCGGTCTTTTTTTATCAGCTTAATGTCGAGCATCGGTTCTTGCGTCCTTACCGGTGTTTCTTTTGCATGCGCGCCAGCGTCGATTCTATCCGCTTTTTGATGAGCGCCTTGTTTTCGTATTTGTCTTCGATGTCGCGGTAGAGTTTAAGCGCCTGGCTGTAGTCTTCCTTGTCCTCCATGCAGACGCCGATGGAGAGCATGATGTCGTATTTGCGGGGGGTGTCCGGGTATTTGTCCAGGACTTTCTGGTACTGCTTGACGGCGTCTTCGCACTTGTTCGCGACGAAGAAGCAGTTGGCGATTTCGTATTCGGCTTCCGGCACGTATTTCGAGTTTGGATAAGTGTCGATGACGCGGCGGTATTCGGTCACGGCCTGGCGGTAGTCCTCTTTCAGGTAGTAATTGCGGCCGATGGCCATGATGTACTTTTCCGGCTCTTTCGCGCGGTTCGTCTCCAGGATGCGGCGGTACTGGTTCACCGCCTCGTCGTAGTTGCGCTGGGTGTTTTCATGGATGTGGGCCATGTGTTCGCGCGCCTGAATGGCCTTTTCGCCGCCGGGAAATTCGCTGATGACCTGGTTGAAATATTCCAGCGCGTTCTGCGGGTCGTGCAGGTTCAGCATGAATATCTCCCCCGCGCGCAGCAGGGCGGTTTCGGCTTGGGCGCTGCCGGGGGAGCGGTCCACCACGCGGAGGAACACGCGCACCGATTCGCGGTACTGGTTTTTGAGGTAGAGCGTCTGGGCTTCCTGCATCATCGCCTCGGTGCGCGACATGCACGCGGCGGCGGCCATCAGGCAGCAGGCAAGCAGAACGCGGCGAACCATCGGTTATTGCCGCTCCTCTTTTTCGTCTTTGTCCTCTTCTATGACGGCCAGCGATACGACGGTGGCGCCTTCTTCGGTGGAGAGTATCTTCACCCCCTGCGTGTTGCGGCCGATGACGGATATTTCGCTTACGCGGGTGCGGATGATCTGGCCGTCCAGCGTGATGAGCATGATCTCGTCGGTTTCGTTCACCGCCTTGAAGCTGACCGTTTTGCCGTTGCGCTCGGAGGTGATGATGTTGATCACCCCTTTGCCGCCGCGCCCCTGCACGGGATAATCGCTGATGTGCGTGCGTTTGCCGAAGCCGTGTTCGGTGACGGTGAGGATGACGGAGTCCTTGTTCACCACTTCCATCCCCACCACGTAGTCGTCTTTTTCCAGGTTGATGCCGCGCACGCCGGCGGTGCGGCGCCCCATCGCGCGCGCGTCCGCCTCGTGGAAGCAGATCGCCTTCCCCCGCGCGGTGGCGATGAAGATGTTGTCGTCCCCGCCGCTCATCCCCACGCCGGCCAGTTCGTCCCCTTCGCCCAGCACGATGGCGATGATCCCCTTGGTGTGGATGTTGGCGTACTCTTTCAGGTCGGTTTTCTTCACGGTGCCGTGCCGCGTGGTCAGCACCAGATGTTTGCCCTCGTCGTCAAAGTCTTTTATGGAGAAGACGGCGGTCACTTTTTCGTCGGCGGTGATGCCGAGGAAGTTCACCAGCGATTTGCCCCGCGCCACGCGGCTGGCCTGCGGAATCTCCCACACCTTGACGCGGTAGACCTTGCCGGTGGAGGTGAAAATGACGAGGTAGGTGTGGGTGTTCGCGATGAACACGCGCACCACCACGTCCTCGTCCTTCACGTCCATCCCCTTCACCCCCTTGCCGCCGCGGCGCTGGGCGCGGTACACATCCAGCGGCACGCGCTTGATGTAGCCCCCTTGCGTGAGGATGACCACCACGTCTTCGCGCGCGATGAGGTCTTCGTCCTGCATGTCGGATTCGGATTCCTCTATCTCGGTGCGGCGCTTGTCGCCGTATTTCTTCACGATCTCGTCCATCTCTTCCTTGATGATGCGGTATTTCTCCTCTTCGTGGTCGCGGATGAAGATGAGGCGCTCGATGTCCTTGCGGACCTCCGCCAGTTCGTCGAGTATCTTCTGGCGCTCCAGCCCGGTGAGGCGCTGCAGGCGCATTTCGAGGATGGCCTTGGCCTGCACGTCGGAAAGGGCGAAGCGTTGTATCAGTCCCGCCTGCGCTTCGGCGGGGGAGGCGCTTTTGCGGATGAGCGCCACCACCTCGTCGATGTTGTCCACCGCCGTTTTAAGCCCTTCCAGCAGGTGTTCGCGGGCCTTCGCCTTGTCCAGGTCGTGCAGCGTGCGGCGGGTGATGACCACGCGGCGGTGCTCGATGAAGTGGGTGAGCATCTCCTTGAGGTTCAGCAGCCGCGGCTGGCGGTTCACCAGCGCGATCATGATGACGCCGAAGGTTTCCTGCAGTTGGGTGTGCTTGTACAACTGGTTGAGCACGATGTTCGGCACGGCGTCGCGCTTGAGCTCGATGACCACGCGGATGCCGGTGCGGTCCGATTCGTCGCGCAGGTCGGATATGCCCGTGACGCGCTTGTCGCGCACCAGTTCGGCTATTTTTTCCAGCGTGCGGGCCTTGTTCACCTGATAGGGGAACTCGGTGACGATGATGTTTTCCTGGTCGCCCCGCTTGTTGGTCTCGAATTCCACGCGGGCGCGGATGCTGATGTGCCCCTTGCCGGCGCGGTAGGCGCTGTGGATGCCGCCGCGTCCCTGTATGATGCCGGCGGTGGGGAAATCCGGCCCCGGCACGATGGCTATGAGGTCGTCAATGGAGCAGCCGGGGTTGTCGATGAGGTGTTTCACGGCGGCGCAGACCTCGCCGAGGTTGTGCGGCGGCACGTTGGTGGTCATGCCGACGGCGATGCCGGAACTGCCGTTCACCAGCAGGTTCGGGAAGCGGCAGGGGAGCACCGACGGCTCCCGCATCGAGCTGTCGTAGTTCGGCGTGAAATCGACGGTGTCTTTTTCCAGATCCGCCACCATTTCGTCGGTGAGGCGGTGCATCCGCACTTCGGTATAGCGCATCGCGGCGGCGGCGTCGCCGTCTATGCTGCCGAAGTTGCCCTGCCCGTCCACCAGCGGGTAGCGCATGGAAAAATCCTGCGCCAGCCGGACGATGGTGTCGTACACGGCGGTGTCGCCGTGCGGATGGTATTTGCCGATAACATCGCCGACGATGCGAGCCGATTTTTTATACGCCTTGCCGTAACTGTTCCCCATTTCGTGCATGGCGAAAAGCGAGCGGCGGTGCACCGGCTTGAGGCCGTCGCGCACATCCGGCAGGGCGCGCCCCACGATCACGCTCATGGCGTAATCGAGGTACGAAGACTTCATTTCGTCTTCGATGTTTATCGGGATTTGACGGAGATTTTCCTGTTCCATGAACTGCAAATTATATCAGACGGTCAAAAGGTTGAAACATAAATATACGGGCTTTTTTTGCATTTTAACACATTGAATATCCGCGCGTTGGAGCGTATAATCCGCCAATGCGCTTTAAAAACCGGTTTCCCGCCGCCATGGGGCTTTTTATGGCCTTTTTGATCCTGCCGGATGGGGCGTCCGCGGCCCGCGAAAAGGTGCCGTCGGCCCTTCAAATGGGGGGATCGATCATCCTGCCGAAGGGGAACACCGAGCTTGGTTTCGGCGGCGACATCATCCAGCGGCAGGATGGCGACACATGGTACGCCGCTCCGGCCATTTATTTTCGCCACGGCCTGACGGACAGTTTGGAGCTGATACCGCTGGGAGTGCGCTGGCGGGTGGTTAACCTGCCGGCGAGGGGGTATCAGGCGGCTTTAAAAGCGCGGCTGGCCGGCGCGAACGACAACAGCGCCGGGCGCCAGTTCACCAGTTGGGAGGCGGCCGCCGAAGGGAAGCTTCGATTGGACGACGAGATGTCGGTTACATATTATGTGGGGAATTACCGTTCCGAGTATTCAGGCGGCTATGCCAACGCATTCGAGGTATCCGGCGGGATAATGCTTTCGTTCGGCCCGCCGGCCGCGCTGGAGGTGGTTTACGGACACCAGTGGCAAGAGGGGCTGGGGCGGCCGGACAACGACGCCATCGGGGTGACGCTGACGGGCAACCCGGAGCCGGGAACGCAGGTATATATCGCCACCACCAGCAACCTCCTCACGCGCAACGATTCCTTCCGCTTTTACCACATCGGGAACATCAACCAGGTTTACTCCCTCGGCGTGAAGTGGGTGTTTTAGGCGTTATCCGCCCTGCCCTGATTGTCCAAGTCGTTTAACAACTGGGAAATATCATCATTGCGGGGAAATGGGATACGACAGAGCTTAGACGGTTTGCATTTGCGCTTTCAAGGCGTCGTGCAAGGCATCGGGCGCCAAGTCCGCTCCATTGGGCCAGCAGATGACCCCGAATTCATCCACTGCCGCCTTTTGGAAAAACACGGCATCTTTCAATGGCTCAAAGATTGGGCCGAACAGACGGTCTTTCAGCGGGACGATGCCTTGAACTCCGTCCGAAAAGGCAACTTCCAGACGGTATCCGTCCAGCGCTTTTACCGAAACAACTTTTTCCATCTACATCATTCCAACGGTGCGATAGGGTTAAGGGGCCGATGTTCTTCGGCCAGTTTCCAATCCGTTATCAATTCCTGACGATGATATGATGCCCATTCCAGCGTAAGAGCCAATGCGCGGCGGGGCAACTCACCCTCCTTCAACTGAAGCGTCTTTATTTCAATAACGGCGGCATGACCGCCATAATATGCATGAAAATGGGGCGATGCGTGGTCATCGTAATACATTCGTATGGTAATTCCGAAAAACTCGCTTATTGTCGGCAATGCATCTCCTTCAGGTTCAACTAAATTGTACAAAAGCATTAAGCGCATTGCAAACAACCGGCATAATCGGGAGCGGTCTTGATTGAAGGAAGGGGGCCGGAAAAATGAGACATGATTTTTTCAACAATACCGGTTTTTCATGCTAGTTTTAAAGGGTATGCAGTGCCCCAAATGCCGCAAAGAGATCGCCGATACGGCGGTGGAATGTCCGCATTGCCACATTCAGGTGCGGATGTATTTGAAGAAGCTGAAGCAGAAGGCGGAGGATGCCAAAAAAGCGGCCGCCGCCCCCCCGCCGGAGGATAAAAAAGGGTTTTTGAACCCGGTCATCATCATTATCATTATTGTGGCGGCGGTCTTCGGCTACTATCATTTTGCCGCCAAGGGCAAGAAGGCGGAGGTTCAACAGCCGTCCGGCGCGGCACCGGCTCCCGCCGCCGCGCCGGTGGAGAAACTGCCGGTGCTTGAGGATGTACAGCCCGCCGAGGAGAGACCCGAAAGCGCCATCAGCGGGCAGGAAGCGGTGGGGAAAGTGGATAAAATAATCGAGCGGACATCGCCGTACATCATTGGTCACCCGAAACCGCCCTCGCGGCAGGATTGAGCCGCATCACGCGGTCGAGGGGTATGAGAAACAGGTTTTTCCGCGGAACGGCGTGGCGGGGCTTCATCGCAAGAAATCCTCCAGATTTTAGGGAGTCATTGCCGGCTCCGCGCGTATTTTTACACCGCACAAACGCTATTTTCACCGTTTATTTACAGGGGTTTTATCATTAAATGGGATATGGGAATCGAATTCGATGCCGCAATGGCGGGCGGTGTTACTGACGCACCCCGGTTTTAATCTTTGCCTTTGAGATAATAACATTATCCTGATTAATGATGGATGCCTTGATTTCCATTTGCTTGAATGCTTCGTTGAGATAGGTTATTTCGCCCCTGACTGTGAGCGATTCGCCGAGGAACACCGGCTTTTGGAACGAGACATCCACCCCGTGCAACAATGCAAATCTGCCGGGAAGGTACATTCCAACCAATGTGGAATAGTAGGCAGCCACCAACATGCCGTAGACAACATTATCTTTAAAGCCAGCCTCGCGGGCAAAAACCGGATCGATGTGGAGGGGGTTTTCGTCACCAGACATGCGACGGAAAGCGGCCATGTTTTCATGGGTGATGCCAACCATGAATTCCGCGCCCATGCCCACCGATAAATCCGCAAACCGGTAATCATTCACAAGCCAGTCAACTTTCGGTGTATGAGGTCAAGCATGCCCCCCACGTCCTTCAGAGTCTCCAGTTCGCCCAAGGCGAATTTTATTCCAAATTCCTTTTCGATGGAGACGACGAGGTTTATATGGTTAAGCGAGTCCCATTCCTCCAAATCGTTGGCCGATGTGGAGCGTTGGATGACGAGGCCGGGCTGGTCAAATATTTCCCTAAAGACATCCTGGGTTTTTTCAAAAATCTGTTTATTAGTCATGGGTTACCTTTATCAGCGTGTTTTTTGCATTATATCCTTCAGTCAAATCGAATTGCCACACCGCATTCACCGGTGAACCGCTATCGACAGGTTGAAAGCCGATGGATTGGTAGAATCCCGCCACCAAGCGGTTACGGGCGGTGGGCGTATAGTATCCCCACAATGTCTTTATCCCTTTTCCGATGGCATGGTGGATAAGGACATCCAACATGGCCTGCTCTAAAGCGCGGTTCAGGACGCGGCAACTCATCAGCCACAGGTCAATGTGAAGACCGTTATCTTTGATCGATCCGATCAACACGGACACCAGGCCGTTATCGCCGAAAACATCCGTGAGCCGGGCCTGCAGGCAGATGTGGCCTTTATCCGACATCACTTCGTTTAGTTTGCTTGTGGAATATTTTTGGCCGGTCAAATTGAACTGGTTGGTTTTATGCACCAGTTGGTGAATGCGCTCCAATGCATTTTTCCTGAAATGGGTAATCTCCGCTTTCATTGCGAGGGAGGCAAGGTAATCCTCATAGGAGGTAAATTTTTGGCGATGATCTTCCCGTTCGGCATTTTTCAGGTAGTAAGAGGAACGGTGAAGATCGTCCTCGTGCAGGGAGGCTGGTTCAAAGTAGCCTTCCCTGTCAATGAACCTGATGTAGCGGGTTGCATCCGCTCCTATATCCGGCACGGCGATGCCTGAAATCTGAGCTTCCACCAAAGCGCGTTCAGCGGGGTTGTCATCAATAAAAACCATCATTTCAGGACTGATGTTGATTTCACGCGAAATTTCCATGATATTTCCGTCTTTTGGCGCGAAATTGGCCCTGACCGCCGAATAATTTTCCGGCCTCAGCACGTTGCCCGGATGCTTTAGGCCCTCGGCGGCAATTGCGGGATCGTTTTTAGACGCAATGGTCAGCAAAACGCCCCGCGCATTAAGGTCGCCCAAGTACAGTTGAAAGGCCGTATGCGCTTCGCCCAAAGGAGTATCAGGCCCGATACGTATATGCTCGGCGCCATCGTCGCCAACCTCCCCTCCCCACAGCGTATTATCCAGATCCAACACAGCCGCCCGGCGGCTTCTGCCATACAGGGCCTTGATCATATTTGAAAGGTTGTGGGCAATGTGCGGGATCGCTTCATAACACATGGCGTATTTGTATGTGTGCCAGAAGGTTTTGTCGTGCCATTTTTCCAGCCCAAAACACGCGGAAAGGTAATTCAGGTCGTGAATGTAAAACCGGTCTTTTTCAGAAGCGTATGTGGCGAACTCCATATTGAGTCGGCTGACGAAATTGACTTTTCCGCGATAGTCGGCAAAATCAAGGTTTCCGTATATGCGGTGGGAAGGAAGTTCAAAATTGTTTTGAATCACAGTGGCTCCGTATGTGGAGCGCAACGCCTCCCATAAAGTTACGAAATGTCCCATCTGCTCGCGCAATTTCCCATCGGCCGCTTCCCGGCTGTCATGTATCCCGGGGAAAGAGGTGATATTCATTTTGGTGGTATGCACATAGATTATATCCGGAGCGAATTCCGACAGCCGCGGGTTGGGAAATGCGCCTTCCTCGTAGAATTTGTTGTAGGCGGATTCGTAGAACGATGCATGGATGCCGAACTTCAAAAGGAACAAATCCAGGATATCCTTTATTTCCGCCGTAGTGGAGCCGCCCAGGATGGCGATCTTAACCGGTAGCGGCTGGAAGTAAGAGGGAGAAGCGGCGGATGCTTCCTCGATGATGCGCCTTCGAATCTCTTTTTTCTTTTTAAGAATGACAAACGGGTCGAAAGGGTAATTGAGCAGCCGCCTCACCGTTTCTTTCCTTTGCCCGCCCATTGCTCATCTAACGATAAAGGCGCCTAATCTCGGAACCGGCTCATCCTTGCGCGGCGAATAGGCGGCGTCCTCGAAGTAGGTGTCGATGGAAAATCCCGCGGCGTGCAGCTGCGCGATAACTTCTTCGCAATTATTGTACAGGTAAATGTGGTCTTCATTAGGCGCCGTGATGGCGGCGGTAACGAATCCCGAACCGCCGTTCTGAAGCATTTTTCTTAGCGTCTTAAGGAACGTAAGCGGATCTTCCAGGTGCTCGAGAACTTCAACGCAGAGCAGGAATGGCCACTGCTCTCCGGGCGTATCGGCCACGATGTCGCGCTTATGCGGCGTCCACCGCCCCGAAAACCCGGCGGCGGCCATCATCCGTGCGGCAAAGTCCAGCGAGTGAGGACTGATATCGAAACCATCCCCCATCGCATGGGGCGCTTCCGACAGGAGAAAATGGCTGTAAAAGCCGGTTCCCACCCCCACATCGCAGAAACGGATGTTTCCCGCATTTTGTACGCGGGGCAGAAACTCTTTGCGGAAAAAGCGTGACTGCCGGTAATGGTGGGGCCAAAGAAAGTGGCTTATGAGAATGCCCGGCAGGTAAAGGCCATTCATGTATTCCGCATTATCATAAACCGCCGCGCGGGCGGTATCGTACGAGGTAAATTGATATGTCCGGTCTTTTTCAAACTGTTTTTGCAGGCGCATTGCATCAAGCGAAAATTTTAGGTAGCCGCTGGCGGCGTTCCTCAAGCTCTCCCCGTTACCGCTGAACATTGTTTGCAGCATTGCTTCAAATTCCGCGCGCCACGCTTCACCGAACGCATCATGTCCCCGGGAAACTATTTTGCTCATATAAGGGGCCATTGCCTGAAGACTTCTCTCAAAAGTCGCTACGCTATCTTCTGTTTGCATGGTTTCAGTCTCTTTTAAAAAATGTAAACGTTGAAAATTATACATGACTTCTTATTCGCCAACAACCCGGAGCCTTTCACCCTGTTGCGAGCACATTAACCGTCCGGTGTAGGAGCACATTACCTGTCCGGTTATATAAAACGTCCATGGAGGCGTTTTATGAGAAAGACGATGTTCGGGCAGGAGGTGTTACTCATGCGATTTCAAGAAGCGCATAGCG
>JACRGQ010000028.1 GCA_016217735.1 Nitrospinota bacterium | reverse complement strand
TTTTTTACCGCCTCAACGTGGTGCGGATAAAGATGCCATCGCTGGCCGAACGCAAGGAGGACATCCCGGTGCTGGCGGAACACTTTATCCGCCAGTTTCAGAAAGCCAACGTCGGTAAAGCGGAAAAAATCAGCCCCGCCGCGCTGGAAGCGTTGATGCGCTATAACTGGCCGGGAAACATCCGCCAGTTGGAAAATGCCATCGAACGCGCGGTCATTATGGGAAGCGGCGGGGAAATCAAACCCGTCGACCTGCCGCAGGAGATTTTGCAGATCAAGGAAGGCCCGGTGACGGTGGGGCTGCCCCTCAAGGACGCGCAGGACAACTTCAAGCGCGAGTTCATCCGGCGCACACTCGCTTCGATGGGAGGGAGCAAGACCAAGGCCGCCGCGGCGCTGGATATCCAGCGTACCTATCTTTCACGCCTCATCAAGGAACTGGAAATCGAGTAGCGGTCACCCCTCCCACTTTAGGTACACATTTTAATGTGTACATCATGCTGTAAGGCATGACTTCTCCCTTGGCGCTCCGCGCCAATGTACACAATAAATTGTGTACCCACCTAAAGAAGGAGATGGGCTAGCTGATGAAGCGGCGGACGCGGGGGAGCAGTTCGTTGTCGGTGGTTGGTTTTGTCACGAAGTCGTCCGCGCCGAGCATGAAAACCTTTTCCCGCTCCTCCAGCCCCGCGCTGGTGAGCACGATCACCGGTATGTCCTTTATCGATTCGCCCGCTTTCAGCTCCCTGATAAGCTCATAGCCGTCCATCACCGGCATTATAAGGTCGGAGAGGATGACGTGCGGCTGTTGCGCATACGCGGCGGCAAGCGCCTCTTTTCCGTTGGCGGCGGTGATGACCGTTACATTGAGCGGGGCAAGCATTTTGATAATCATCTTTTGCGAGTAAATGTCGTCTTCCACCAGCAGGAGCGTGGGGCGCACATCGGGGAGCGCGGCATAGAACGTGGCGCCTTTTCCCGGCTCTGATTCCAGCCGCAGATTGCCCCCGTGGGCGAGCATGATGTCATGCGAAAGGGGGAGGCCCAGCCCGGTGCCGATTTCGCCGGCGGTGCCGGTGGTGGAGGTTTTTTCCTCGTAGTTGAAAAGCCGGGCGGCCCGCGAAGGCTCCAGCCCCACGCCCGTATCGCCCACCGCGACGGTGGACGGTTTTCCATCGGGGATGAATAGCCGTATGCGGTCCCCTTTGCGGCAAAACTTCACGGCATTGCTAACGAGGTTTTGCAGCACCTGGTAAAAAAGGGTGGGGTCGGCGAAAAGGCGGTGTTTTTCCGGGATATTGTTTTCCAGGGTAATGCCTTTGGCTTCCGCCGTCGGGCCAAAGGCGAGCGTGATTTTGAGCGCCAGGTGGTTGGCGTCCAGAAAGCGGAGCTTCGGCTGTATCTTGCCGGTTTTGAGCCGGCTGATGCTCAACAGTTCCTCAATCAGCTCGTTCATTTTTTCGGCGGAGTCGATGACGATGCTTATCCGCTTGGCGGCATCGGCTGAAAGGGGGTCGTCGGCATCGTCCACCATCAATTTCAAAAAGCCGATCATGGTGGCAAGTGGGCCGCGCAGATCGTGGGAGACGAGCGACACGAATTTGTCTTTAAGGCGCGTCGCCTCTTCGGCGTTTTCCTTGGCATTACGCAGTTCCTCTTCCGCGCGCTTGCGTTCGGTGATGTCGCGGCCGGTGGATACGAAGTGGGTGATTTCCCCCTGCTTGTCCTTGATCGGGGTGATCGATTTTTCCTCGATGTACATAGCGCCGTTTTTTGCGCGGTTGTGGACTTCCGCGTGGAAGGTATTTCCGGAAAGAATGGTATCCCATAGGTTTTTATAGAATTCCGGCGGGTGATGTTCCGATTTCAGGATTGCCGGGGTGTTTCCGCGCGCTTCTTCGGCGGAGTAGCCGGTAAGGCGGCTGAACGCCGGATTGACATATTGGATGAATCCGTCGCGGCCGGTGATGGTGACGGCGTCGGCGGTCTGCTCCACCACGCTGGAAAGTTGGCGCACGGTGTCTTCCGATTTTTTCCGGGCCATGACCGTTTCCACCGTTTGCGGCAGTATCGTGAGGTAATGCCGCTCCGGATCCTTTATCAGGTAGTCGTACGCCCCCATCTTCATGGCGTTCACGGCGATATGCTCGTCGCCGCTGCCGGTGACGAAGATGACGGGTATCCCCTTTGCGTTCGGTATCAGTTCGATGCCGGTGCCGTCCCCCAGCATGTAGTCCAGCATCATCAGGTCGTAGTCGTTATGCCCCAGCTTTTCGCGCGCCTCGGCCAGGCGCCTGCCGTGTCCATGTTGTAGGGGAGGTTCTGGGCGCGCACGAGGCGCACCACCGCCATCCGGTCGATCTTGTCGTCATCCACCAGCAGGATATTGATATTCTTCACGTCTATTTCATTCCCCGGGGTGCGGGAGTTGGCATAAACTCCAGTAGAGGTTGAGGGTGCTGACCGCCTCGACGAATTTTTTGAACTCCACCGGTTTGATGATGTATCCGGCGACGCCGAGATCGTAACTTTCCATGCGGTCGTTTTCCATCTTCGATGTGGTGAGCACCACCACCGGTATGCCGCGCAGGATTCCCAAGGGGCGCGCCGCGCGGAGGAATTCGATGCCGTTCATGACCGGCATGTTGAGATCCAGCAGGATGAGGCCGGGGCGCGGATTGGCCTCTTTGTCGGCATACGCCCCTTCGTGCCGGAGGTAGGCCAGCGCTTCCTCGCCGTTCCCCGCCACCTTGAGCACGTTCAGTATCTTGTTTTCCTTGAAAGCGCGTTTGACGGTTTTTACATCCACCACGTCGTCTTCCACCAGCAAAACGGGGAGATTGTCGATCATCGCTTTTCCTCCTTTAGATGTTTGGCCAAGTATTGGGTCAATATCCGCTCGGTGTCATCCCGGTCGACGGCCGGCGTCTTGGGGATGGTGAAATGAAATTCGGAGCCCGACCCCACCGCGCTTGTAATCCAGACGGTGCCGCCGTTGTTTTCAACGATCTTTTTCACCAGGGTAAGCCCGATGCCGGTCGATTCCAGCTCGTCGCGCGGCTTGAGGCTCTGGAATATCTTGAATATCCGTTCATGGTGTTTTTCCTCTATTCCCTGGCCGGTATCGCGCACGCAAAATTCCCACATCGCATCCGCATCGCGGCAACTTATCACAACTTCGCCCGTCGGTTTGCCCAAATGTTTTATCGCGTTGCTGATGAGGTTCTGGAAAAGCTGCTCCAGATGCGTCCGGTCGTACACCACGGTTGGCAATGTTCCTTCCACGCGGACGGTAATGTTTTCCGGCGGCGCCAGCGCGCCGATGACAAGGCCGGCGATCCGGTTGGCGTCCAGATTGTCGCGCTCCGGTTTCAGGCGGCCCAGGCGGGAGTAGCGCAAAATTCCCTCGATCAGGGCGTTCATCCGCTTGGTGCGTCCCAGCAGGAGCGCGAGGTTCTCGCGCCCTTCCTCATCCAGTTTGTCGGCGTAGTCGTGGGAAATCCATTCGGCCAGCGATCCGATGGCGCGCAGGGGCGCTTTCAGGTCGTGGGAGACGATGTAGGCGAACTCCTTGAGTTCTTCGTTGCTCCGGTTGAGGGCCTCAATAAAAGCCTCGCGCTCTTGTTCCCGTCCTTTCCGTTCCGAGATGTCTTCCATGATGAAAATGACGCCGCGCTGCAATTCCGAGGGGTCGATGGCGGTGGCGATAATGCGCGCCTGGAACAGGGAGCCGTCTTTGCGCCTCATGGGCCGCTCGACTTCATACGTATCGCCGCGCCCGATGATGGCATTTGATTGTATGCCGCTGTCCTTGAAATCCTCTTCAGACGGGTAGAGCCTGTCGGCAAGGCTCCCCCGCAGTTCAAGTTCGGCGTAGCCGGTGATTTTGCAGAGCGCGGCGTTCAGCCACTGGATTTTGCGGCTGACCAAAAGGGCGATGCCGATGGGCGAGGTGTGGAGGATGATCTGCTGCTCCATCATCAGTTGGACGATCTTGTCCTCCATTTTTTTGCGGTCGGTCAGGTTGACGAAAATGCCGAGGCTTTGCAGCGGTTTGCCGCTTTCCGGGTCAACCAATATCGGCACCGCCTCCACAAGCATATGCACCTTTCCCCCCAGCCGATGATTGATCTCGACATCGTACGAGCCGCGCTCCCCGCCGCGCCGCCGCTTTATCTCGTTGGCGAATATCAGGGCATTTTCGTCATCCACCAGCGCCGGATCGAAAATGGAGCGCCCCACGATATCCAGCTTGCCGTAACCCAGCATTTCAACCATGGCGTTATTAACCCGCTCCGTGACGATCTTAGCGCCGATCTCCTTGTGCCAGCGGTGGCAGGGATCGCGCGTTTCATCCTCCGGCCGCAGCGGGACGAAATTGACAACCCATGCGCCGATGGGCGCTTTTTCCACCAGATTCATGTTATAGCGGGAGAGCTCCTCCATGCGGCGGAGGTAGGATGTTTTTTCGGCCTCGGCGAGCTTTTGAAGGGTGATGTCCTCCATCACCGATACATAATTGACGATGTTGCCGCCCACGTCGCGCACCGGGGTAATGCGGGAGGATGCATAATAGGTGTTGCCGTCCTTGTGGCGGTTGATGATTTCCCCTTCCCACATTTCACCCCTTCTCAAGGTGTTCCAGATGTTTTGGTAAAACGCATCGTCGTGTTTGCCGCTTTTGAGGATACTCGGTTTTTTGCCGACCGCTTCTTCCCATGGATAGCCGGTTATCCAGTGGAATGCGGGGTTGACGTATTCGATGACGCCGTCGGCATCGGTCATTATAATCGCGTCTTTTCCCTGTTCGATGGCGGTGGCGAAGCGGACAAGGTCCTGCTCGCTCCGCTGCAGGTCGGCGACCTGCCGGGAGAACGGGCGGTAAAAAAAGAAATAGAGCACCGGCAGGACGGCCGAAACAAGAATGACCGCGTCAAGGATGGAACCGGCGATGTGGGAAATATTCATAACGCGGGAGAGGAACTCCATGATGCCGGCTTCCACCGCGAAGATGGTGATGGTGACGAAGAAAATCAGCCGGAGCGGATTTTTATAGGATGTATCCGTGACCTGTGCTTTGATTTCGCGGAATGTTTTCATGCAGCGGCCTGCGCCGGCCTCCCCCTTTTTCAGCAAATCCGTGTCCTCATCTTACAGAAGGGGGTCAAGCGCAACAAGGGGGAATTTATTGATTCACCTTGATGCCGAAGGCGGCCTTTTCCCCCGGCAGGGGCGAATTCAGCGCCCATTGGCGCACAGCGCCAAAAAGGTCGGCCCGCTGGGCCGATTGTGCGCTGAATTCGCACCTACCTCTCCGGAAATTTACCCGGCGATATGCTTGGCAAACAACCGGATAAGCGGGTCATCCGTACATGATTTCCATTTCTTTCAGCTCTTTGATCCGGTCGCGGCATTCGGCGGCCCGCTCGAAACGCAGCGCCTTGGCCTCGCTCAGCATTTCCGCTTCCAGTTTTTTTATCGCCCGCGCGAGTTCCCCGCGGCTGAGGTAGTCCGGCTTTTCCTCCGCCACCATCGGCGTATCGTCGGCGTGGGCCGCCATTGTTTCGTAGATGCGCTTTTGGATGGATTGCGGGGTAATGCCGTGTTTTTTGTTGTACCCGGTTTGGATTGCGCGGCGGCGCTCCATCTCGCCGAGCGCGCGCTGCATCGAGCCGGTCATCTTGTCGGCGTAGAGAATCACCAGCCCGTTGAGGTTGCGCGCGGCCCGGCCCGACGTTTGGATGAGTGAGGTCTCGGAGCGGAGGAAGCCCTCCTTGTCGGCGTCCAGGATGGCCACCAGCGAGACTTCGGGAAGGTCAAGCCCTTCGCGCAGCAGATTGATGCCGATCAGCGCGTCGAATTCCCCCAGCCGCAGTTCGCGCAGTATCTCGGTCCGCTCCAGCGTTTCGATGTCGGAGTGGAGGTATTTCGTCCGGATGCCGGCGCCGGTGAAATATTCGGTCAAATCCTCGGCGAACCGCTTGGTGAGCGTGGTCACCAGGGTCCGCTCATCCCGCGCGGCCCGCTGTTTCACTTCGTGGATAAGGTCGTCCACCTGTCCGCCGACGGGGCGGATGACGACGGCGGGATCGATAAGGCCGGTGGGGCGGATCACCAGTTGCGTTACGCGCCCCTCCGAGCGCTCCAGTTCGTACGGCCCCGGCGTGGCGGAGACGTATATCCGCTGCTTCGGGTCTTTTTCAAATTCGCCGAAGTTGAGCGGCCGGTTGTCCAGCGCCGAGGGGAGGCGGAAGCCGTATTTCACCAGCGTTTCCTTGCGCGAACGGTCGCCCGCGTACATGCCGCGCAGTTGTGGCACCGAGACGTGGCTTTCATCGATAATCAGCAGCGCGTCGGGCGGAAAGTAATCCAGCAGTGTGGGTGGGGCCTCGCCCGGTTTGCGCCCGGTGAGGTAGCGGCTGTAGTTCTCGATGCCGTTGCAGTAGCCGGTCTCTTTCATCATTTCCAGGTCGAATATCGTCCGCTGTTCCAGCCGTTGCGCCTCCACCAGCCGGTTGTTGCCCTGGTGTTCGCCGACGGCGAGTATCAGCTCGCGCCGGATTTCCTCGCGCGCCCGCTCCATCCTTTGCTGCGTCACCACATAGTGGCTGCCGGGGTAGATGGGGGCGGCTTGCAGCTTCTGTATCACCCTGCCGGTGAGCGGGTCGACGCGGGCGATGGAATCAATCTCGTCGCCGAAGAACTCGATGCGCAGCCCCTCGTCGCTTTCGTAAATGGGGATGATCTCCACGATGTCGCCGTTCACGCGGAACGTGCCGCGGCGGAAATCGATGTTGTTGCGTTCGTACCGCATCTCCACCAGCTTGTCCACCAGCGCGTCGCGGCCCATTTTTTGCCCCGTCTCCACGCGGGTGAGCATGGCGTAGTACGCCTCCGGCGACCCTATGCCGTAAATGCAGGAAACCGAGGCGACAATCAGCGTGTCGGGCCGCTCCAGCAGGCTGCGGGTGGCCGAGTGCCGCATCTTGTCGATCTCGTCGTTGATGGCGGAATCCTTCTCGATGAACGTGTCGCTGGTCGGTATGTAGGCTTCCGGCTGGTAGTAATCGTAGTAGGAGACGAAGTACTCCACCGCGTTTTCGGGAAAGAAGAATTTAAATTCGTTGTAAAGCTGCGCGGCGAGTGTCTTGTTCGGCGCGAAGACCAGCGTCGGCTTTTGCACCTGCTCGATCACGTTGGCGAGGGTAAAGGTTTTTCCGCTGCCGGTGACCCCCAGCAGCGTCTGGTGCCGCGCGTTTTTTTTGATGTTGGCGGTCAGTTCCTTGATGGCGGCGGGCTGATCCCCTTTTGGGCTGAACTCCGAATGCAGCTTGAACTTCATCCCGCCATTATAACGTGGGTCGTTTGATTCCAACGCCGGATGCATGAGATTGAATGACTTTACCCGGCGATGAACCTGCCTATGCGGGGAATAAAATCGGGTTCCGACAGCGGCTTGATTATGAAATTGACCGCTTTGTTTGCAAATGCTTTTTTGCGGGCATCTATTTCATTGCTTCCCGTAATGATAATCACGGGTATTTGCGAATACTCGGGGTTTGCTTTCAGGTGGTGAAGGAGGGTAAAGCCGTCCATCATGGGCATTTGAATGTCGGTAATTATGAGAATCGGCAACCTGCCTTGAATAATCTCCAATGCTTCGACTCCGTTTTGGGCCGTCAATACATCGGAGCCCATATTCATTAGATGCAGCCGGAGAACCAGCGTTGACGCTTCATCGTCATCGACCACCAGCACCACATTGTCGAAAACCGGGAGATTAAGATAAAATACGCTCCCCGCGCCGGCCTCGGATTCAAAGGTGATGGAGCCGCCGTGGACTTCCATAATTTCTTTGGTATGGATAAGGCCGATTCCCGTTCCTTTTTCACCCGCCGTGCCAACGGTTCGCGTTTTCGTTTCCTTTATAAAAAGCGGCGGCATCTTTTCGGGCGCGATGCCGGGGCCGGTATCTTTCACCGCTATGGTGGTTGGCATATCCGGCGGGTTAAAGAAAGTAACCGTATCCCCCCGGCTGCAAAACTTGACCGCGTTTGACAACAGGTTTTTCACGCACTCCCCAAACAGGTCGGGGTCGGCATGCACGCTCATCTTTAAGGGAAGACCGTTGACGATGGTGATCCCCTTTTGGGCGGCCATGGTCTCATATAGCTCAATCTGCGTGGCGGCAAAGTTATGGCAATTGATAACCCGTTTTTGGAGGATTGTCACGCCTGCCCGCAGCAAGGTGATGTCGAGCAACCGTTCGGTCATTTTGTGGATTTGGCGGCTGTGGTTGGCCATCTTTTTTGCGAAATCCCGGCTTTCGGGGGAGAGGTCTTTGACACTGGCCAGAGCCTCCAGCCCCATGGTGAGGCTTGCCAACGGCGACTTCAGATCATGGGCCACCAGCGAAATGAAATTGTTTTTGAGCCGGGTGGCGTTTTCGGCCTCTTGGTGCGCGTCAATGTAAGCTTGGGTCTTCAAGTTTACCTGCGCCACCAGTTCCTCCTTGCCCTTCAATAATATTTCCCGGGCTTCGCGCAGCGATTCTTCAGCATGTTTGCGTTCCGTGATGTCCGTGGCTATTCCGCAGATGGCGTAGATTTCACCGGAGATATGCCGGATTGGAAACTTGACCGAAATATAGGTGTGGATACCGTCATCATGCGGTACCCGCTCTTCCATCTCCAGTGTCCGTCCGGCCTGGGCGACCATTTTATCGTTCTTGATAAAAGCATCCGCCACGTCCCGCGGAAACAGGTCGTAGTCGGTTTTCCCCTTCACCGCGGCATTGGATACATGGAAAAGCTTCTCATAGAGCCGGTTCACATGGAGGTACCGGCCAGCCAGGTCTTTCAGGAATATCACCGTGCCGGCGTTATCCGTGATGGAACGCAACAGTTCCTCACTCTCACGTAACGCCACTTCCGCCGCTTTGCCCTCGGTAATGTCCAAGGCTATTTCAAGCCGCACCAATCGCCCATCAACCCAATCAATCGCCCTATCCCGTATTTGGTACCAACGCCCGTTCTTGGTGTTCTGAAACTCCCACGAATAGGCTTCTGTCGGCCTTCCCGCATCATCGACGATCTTATTGTTCGTGCAGAAGGCGCAGGGGCCGGCCTGCCCCGCCTGGATCGTTTTCCAACAGATACCGCCTAAAATATCGCCAATTACATTCCTTGCGTACTTGTTAATAAAAAGAACCTCGTAGGTTTTAATATCCGCCACATACACGACAGCTTCCAATCCATCCAAAACCGCCAAGAGTCTTTGATGGGCGGTTATCAGAAGTTGTTCAGCCTCAACACGCTCCGAAATATTCCTGAAAATGCCATAAATTACTTTTTTACCTTCCAACTCAAAAGCCGCCGTCCTTATTTCCACCGGAATCGAATGGCCTTTTTTGTGCAAAACAG
The DNA here is from genome assembly GCA_016217735.1 of Nitrospinota bacterium. Lineage (NCBI taxonomy): Bacteria > Pseudomonadati > Nitrospinota > Nitrospinota bacterium. The sequence continues at coordinate 17,060 of JACRGQ010000028.1, read as the reverse complement.
AAATGTTTTCCACAGATCCAAAAGCTTTTTCCGCTTGTTTCTTGAATTGACCATTATGCAATTTGGCTTCTTGGGGAGGGTGTAATTTGGTTATGTGAAGTCCGATAATTTCTTCCCTTGTTCTTCCAAGCAGGTTTTCAGCCGCTTTATTGCAATCGAGGAAAAAACCTGTTTCGGCATCGGCAAGAACTGTCGCGTCGGGTGAAGCCTCTATCAGGATGCGATATTTTATCTCGCTTGCGGATGATAGAATTTCCTTGGCCGGCAGACCGGCTTGCGGTTTCTCAGGATTGTTTTCTACCATGCTGGAATGATGACAAATGCCGTAGACGGAATCAAGCAACGATTACGCGTTTGTTAAATTTGATGGCAAGCCGTTGGCCTATTGAAAAAAAAATGTCCGCCAGACCTCAAATGGCGGTATTTTAGGTATCACTAAGATACACTTTATCTATAAGGAGTTGAGCACAATGCGAAAGTTCAAGCACAATGATCGAGTAGTCCCGAACGCCAAGGTGGTTAAATTGGCCGAAGGAGAACGCCGCGCCCGCCAAAAATTATTTGGGGTGATGCTGGCGATAGAGAGCGGCGGCCCGGGCCGGGATGCCCTTGTAAAAGCGGCTGAAAAATATCAGGCTGCCCATGAAAAAGTTAACGCCGCCCTTAAGAAGGAAAAGGACGCCGCCCGGATAATTGAGGAACTGCATAGCCGGGGGCTGGTGTAACGTATCGGGATCGCCCCCCTCCCCCCCTCTTTCCGGGGGATACTTGCCCCGATCCGTTTCCAAATCCAAAACCATCCTTGCATCGGCATTGAACAGGGATGAGGGAAGCGTGGCGCTGGCAATTCAGTCCGTGGCGGATATGGGGTTATAAATGAACGCATCCGATATTGCCGTTGCCATCCTGTTTTTTCTGACGGCGTTGTTCTATTCATCGGTTGGGTTCGGCGGGGCATCGGGCTATATGGCGGTAATGGAGTTTGCCGCGTTTGCGCCCGCCATAATGAAGCCGACGGCGCTTTTCATCAACATCCTTGTTTCCGCCATTGCAACGGCGCGGTTTTATCGGGCAGGCTGTTTTTCCTGGAAGTTATTCTTGCCCTTCGCGCTGGCATCGGTGCCGTTTGCGTTCTTAGGGGGCGCGCTTTCGCTCCCCGCCCACATATACCGGCCGATAGTCGGGGGCGTCCTGTTGTACGCCGCATTCCAGCTTTTCCGGAGTTCGGTAAAACCGGTATCCACCGCGAAAGCGGTGCCGATCTATCTGGCGCTTCTCTTCGGATCCGGCATCGGCCTGTTGTCCGGCCTGACTGGCATTGGCGGGGGCATTTTTTTAAGCCCGCTGCTCCTTTTGATCGGGTGGGCGGATCCGCGGCAGACCGCCGGGATTTCCGCCGCGTTCATATTGGTTAATTCGGTTGCCGGAATTGGGGGACATCTTTCCATGATGAATACCTTGCCCCCCTCCCCCTCCCTCCTGACCTGGTCGGTTGCGGCCATCGCCGGAGGGCTGATCGGTTCCGGCTTCGGAAGCCGCCACTTTTCAAACAGCACGCTTCGCCGGATTCTTGCGGTGGTATTGGTAATTGCCGGTCTGAAGTTTTTGATATTTTAAGAACAGACGGGCCGCGGCCGAGGTGTTATTCTAAATATGTGGAGCGCGGCAATGGAGCGGGCGCTTGACCACATCCCTTCACCCTCTACTACGGCTGGGCAATGCCGGGGAGTCATCCATGAACGAACGGATCGAACTGCTGCTGCGTAAAATAAACGAACTGCAGGACGAGCTGCATCTTGAAATGGCGCAACTGGCCACCAAATTCCGCTACACCGTGGAAAAACGGAGGGTGGTCTTTGAGCAGGATGTCGCCGCGTATCACCGGCGGCTGCGGAAGAATCTTTTGCAGTTCATCTTGAATGCCCGCCTGCCCGTCCTGCTGGCGGCTCCAATAATTTACTCAATGATCGTCCCGCTGTTGATTCTCGACATATTCCTGACGGTTTACCAAACCATCTGCTTCCCGCTTTATGGAATAAAGAAGGTGCCGCGCGACGCGTTCATCGTTATCGACCGTCACTACCTGAATTATCTGAATATCTTTGAGCGGTTCAATTGCGCCTATTGCGGATATGCCACCGGCCTTGTCGCATACGCCCGCGAAGTGGGCGCCCGCACGGAAGACTACTGGTGCCCCATCAAACATGCACGGCGGATACGGGAAGCCCATTCGCTCTACGCGGACTTCGAGGAATACGGCGACGCGGAGGGCTACCGCGCCCGGCTGAAACGGCTGTATGGGGAGAAATCGTCCTAAATCCCAGGTTAATGAAATGTTCTATATGCATGAAATGATAACACCCTTCTGACTTACCGATACCGTTCAGGCTTCGTGTCATCGCCGGGACAGGCATACCCTCCTTATTGGTTATTTTCCAAATAGGGGAACCCCTCTCCCGCATACCGGACAATGTGGATGGACAGCCTCCCTTTAAGTTGCGGGTATGGTTATTGCACCTTCGCAACCCATTGGCCTATCAATACGCTGGTCGGCCCAAGTGGGATATATTGGGGCGGAAAAAGTGAGGGGTTTTTTCGCTATTCATAAATACTTGAACTGTTGAAACCCTTAAGGTATGATTTCGCGGATATTTTTTTCCGGGTAGAAACGGCTTTTGCGCAACAGGAACGGGACAAAACGATGTACAAAGATATTTTGACGCTCCTCGACAATTCGGATTATTCGCTCTGGGGCTTGGACCGGGCTATTGAAATTGCGAACCAGTTCGGCTCGACCGTTTATGGAACGCACTCGTACGCGGCGCGCCTGCATGAAGAACGGTTCATTCAGATGGAACCGGGCCTTCCCGCGCGGTATCAGGAACCCGATGAGATGATGCGCCAAAGGCAGATACACGGGGAATTGATAGAGAAAGGGCTGGGAATCATCTCGGACTCTTACCTCGACGTGTTTCAGGAACGGTGCGATGAAAAAGGGGTGCCGAACAAACGGCGGGTGATGGAAGGAAAAAACTATTCCAGTCTCGTCAAGGAGATCGAGACCAACTCCTACGAACTCGTGACTCTCGGCATACGCGGCCAAGGAGAGGTGAAATCAAGCCAAGTCGGCAGCGTCTGCGAACGGGTGACGCGCCGGGTGAACACCGATGTCCTGATCGCGAAGAACAACCTGCCCCTGAAGGGCGGGCATATCGTCGTGGGCATCGATGGAAGCCCGCAATCGTACGCCGCCATGCAGACCGCCATCGACTTTTCAAAACGGTTCGACTGCAAAGTAACGGCCCTCGCCGTTTTCGATCCCGAATTTCACTACCGCGTATTCAACAATATCACCAAGGTTCTTTCCGAAGAGGCGGGCAAGGTATTCCGCTTCAAGGAGCAGGAGAAACTGCACGAGGAGATCATCGATTCCGGCCTGGAAAAAATCTACCGCGACCACCTCAACTGCGCCATGGAGATGGCCACGCGCGAAGGGCTTACCAACGGCAACTCCGTAAAGTCGGAAGTTCTCCCCGGCAAACCCTTTGACGCCATCCTCAACTGGCTCACCGGCAAGGACATCGCGCTCCTTCTGCTGGGCAAGGTGGGGGTTCACTGCGATGATGGGCTCGACATCGGTTCCAACTCGGAATTCCTCTTTAGAAACGCCCCCTGCAACGTCCTCCTGGTCAGCAGGAAGGCCAAGCCTGAACCGGTGGAAGAGAAACGGGCCGAGGTCGAGTGGACCGCCGAAGCGCTTGAGATGCTCAACCGGGTGCCGGGATTCGTGCGGAACCTGGTCAGGGGGCACATGGAAACCAACGCCCACAAGGATGGAAAAACAAAGATAACCCTGGAGATGATGCTCGAAGCCAGAAAAAAGATGGGAATGTAGCGCCGTGAGCTTTGTCCCATTCGTCATCTCGTGGAACATCACTTCCCGTTGCAACCTCGCGTGCGAACACTGCTACATCGACGCGGGGATGCGCCAGCAAGGCGTGCCGGAAGAACTTGCGGCGGATAAAATATTCGAGACCCTCGCCGAAATAGCGAAAATCAACAGCGGAGCGGTTCTTATATTCACCGGCGGCGAGCCGCTTGCCCGCCCCGACATCTTCGAGATTTGCGCCAAAGCGGCAAGCCACGGGTTCGTGGTTGTTTTGGGAACCAATGGCACGCTGCTCACCCCAAAGACCGCCCAAAAGCTCAAGGATGCCGGTGTTTCCGGCGTCGGGATAAGTATCGACTCGCTTGATGAAAAGAGCCACGACCTGTTCAGGGGCAGGGCCGGTTCGCTGAAGGATTCCATCGCCGGCCTCACCGCAGCGCGCGAGGCGGGGCTTGAGATACAGGTGCAGACCACCCCCACCTTGGGCAATGTCCACGAACTCCCCGCCATCGCCGATTGGGCGCACAAAATCGGAGCGGCGGCGTTCAACATTTTCTTCCTCGTCTGCACCGGACGGGGCCAGAAGATGACCGACATAACGCCGGAGGCGTACGAAGAAACCCTCCGCTGGGCCACCTCCGTCCAAAACAACTATCCGGGCATGATGGTTCGGCCGAAATGCGCGCCGCACTTCAAGCGGATACTGCACCAGCAGAATCCTGAACACCCGCTGCTCTCCACCTACATCGCCGCGTGCAGGGCGGGAACGCAGTATTGCCGGATAGACCCGGCGGGCAACGTCACGCCATGCCCTTACATGGACGTATCCGCGGGGGATATTTCGTCAAAAACATTCACGGATATCTGGAATGATTCCCCGGTGTTCGCCAAGTACCGCGCCCCGGTATACGAAGGGAAGTGCGGACTTTGCAAATACCGCCTCATCTGCGGCGGCTGCCGCGCGCGCGCCTTCGCCACCAGCGGCAACGACATGGGCGAGGACAACTGGTGCGTGTACGAGCCGGAAACACAGGAAGAGGCGATCACCAGCATCGATACGTTCGCCAAATTCGGCGGCGGCTCTGAAAGCACCATCCCATGGTCCGTGGAGGCCGACAACTTCCTGCGTAAAATTCCGGTCTTCGCCCAGTCCATCGTGCGGCTGGCCACGGAAAAATACGCCAAAGAGCGGAACATAAAAGAAATCACGGCGGAAGTTCTTAAGGCGGCCGCCCCCGCCGACCGGTTCGGAAGGGCGCGCATCCCCGCAACGGAGAAACCAAAGGTGGACGAAGAAGACGGCGGCATCCCGTGGGACGACGACGCCAAGCAGCGGCCGCTGAACGCCCCCGATTTCGTCCGCCCCGGCATCTTCAAGCTGATGCAAAAACGGGCAAAAGAACGGGGCAAAACGAGGATCACCACCGAATTTCTCAGCGAGATCAGGGATGAATCGATGATGCTGGTCACCAAGCGGATGCAGAAGTTCGGCTACGAAGACATCGATATGAAATCGTGGGAGACCGCCAAGGAAAAATTCGCCAAAGTCCCCGGCAAAATGGAGACGATAAACGGCATCGTCGATTTCCTCAACAGCCGCAAAGGAAAGAACGAGGGGATCATCCAGAAATTCAAGTCATATTTTACCGACGACTCCACCACGATGGGTTGGACCGAAGGGGCGCGACAACGGCTGCAGAAGGCTCCCTCCCCTTTCAGGCCAATGGCTAAGGACGCGGTTGAAAAATACGCGCGAGAGCACGGCTACAAAATGATCACCGAAGAGGCTATCGAAGAAGCCATGTCGAAAATGCCTTTTTCAAAGTTCATGAACAAACCCTGAGGCCGTGAGAATACCGGGCCATATCGGTATCCGTCAATGGGCTGAATTAAAGTATCGCCTTGAATATCACAGCTTTAGCAATAATTTATATCCACAATCCCTTCCCTTAAAGGGTTAGTGGATGTATAATTTGCATATGATTTTGGACGGAAAAGCCTGCGGATAAACTCAGGAGATGAGTTCTCGATCATCAATAGGCCATTGGGAATTTGAAAATGGCACAAAAAGTGTATTCTGAACTGTGCAGGCTGTTGCACTTGATAAGTGAAAGAGGGATGAAATGAAAAAGAAACTGACAGTAGTGGTGATCATTCTAGCCGTTATCTGCATCGCCTCCGCGGGTGTACTGTATATTCCGAATCCCGTGGGGCAATACGTCATCAGCGAAGCCAAGGCCAGCGGTGTTGTTCCGTATGAGCCGGCGGAAGCCTATGCCATGGCGAAAAGAATATGCACCCAATGCCATACCGACGAGCGGATAAAAAGATATTGCGAGCGGTGCGGGCCCCCATTCATCGCCCTTGTTCCCCACATGCAGTCGTTCATCGAAAACTACAAAGTTTCCAAGCCCGAACTGAAGGTTGAAAACATCACTGAAGTCCAGGCGGGCGCCATCGTGCAGGTATGGAACGCGATAATCGGCAATTGGGAAAAAGACTTCAGGGAGCAGGACATGCTGAAACTCATCGGCCCATACGAACATTTGAAAAAGCTTTACCTGACGCCCGTTGAGAAGAGGCCGATTGAAATGGCCCTGATGGGAAGGGAAGACCTGAAAATAGGGTATATGGCCGACATGAAGAAAACCATGGAGAAAGGCGCGGAAGGCGCGGCTGAACAACCGGCCATGAATGGGACGCATGATCATTCCAAGATGAGCTCGGAGGGCGCTGCCCAAAAGCCCGCCGCGGAAGGAACCAACGACCATTCGCAACACTCGGAGCATACGCATAAATAATAACCCGGCGCGTCCGGTTGCCAGGAAAGTCAGACGAATATGCACGATAACGAAGCGCCGGCTGATCGGGAGACCGCCGTCAAAGCAAAACGGCGCAACCTCATCATACTGCTCGCGGCGGCCGCGATACTCTTAAACGGGGCGGTGAACTTTTTTGAATCGCGGAAGAACTCCGCCGAGCTGATAAAACTGGGAACCCCGTTGCCGGAGTTTTCCGTGAAGCAGGCGGACGGGAGCGCCGTTTCAACGGCCGCCTTCAAAGGAAAGCCGGTCATCTATTACTTTTTCGCCAACTGGTGTCCCTGTTCGCACGCCTCGATCGGTTTCGTGAAAAAGGCGGCGGCGGACAACGCCCAAAGCGGCGTAGCCCTGTTCAGCGTGGGCATACAGGACAGCGCGTCCGAGATTGAAAAATTCTCCAGGAAACATGATATATCCACCCCGGTGGGAGTTTCAGGCGGAAACGACGTGGCGGCCATGCTGGGAATACGGACAACCCCAACCACGCTGTTCGTCGATGCGCAGGGAGTGGTAAAGTGGATATTTATCGGAAAGATTGAAAAGTACGAGATGATTGAAAAAGGGATCGAGGCCATTACAACCGCCAAAGCCGCCTGAGCCGGCGTTTTTTACAGGAGATACGGGCAATGAATCTTGTTTCGGCGCGGAGAACCGCATGACGGCGTTCGGCGCTTTTTTCGGCGGATTCCACAGCTTTTTTTCCATCTGGTTCTTCTGCCTGATGCAGATAATCCCGTTTATTATCGCGTTCATCGTCGCGGCAACTATACGGGAAAGCGGCCCGGCGCCCGAAAAAACGGACTGGCAAACACTGGCCCTCAATGCCGCTTCGGCGCTCGGCGGGTTTATCGCCGTCTTCACCGCCATAGGGATGGTCACCACTCCCGCGAGCAAAATGCTGTTCAGGTACATGGACCTTCTAAACCAGTTCGGCGGAGTCGTTATCGGCCTGATCGCCCTTTATTTCGCCGGGCTGCTCACTCTCGGCAAATTCCCCGAAGCAAGGATGAAAGGCCTGATAGCCGGTTTCGGGGCGCTATTGGGCGCCGCCTTGGCGGTGGCGTACAAACCGTGCGTCACTCCCACACTCACCGCCATCTACAACATCAACACGGCACCGGATAACGCGGCGTGGGGCGGCATCCTCCTGGTGCTCTACACTCTCGGCATCTCGGCCGCCATTTTGGTTGTCGGCGTTCCGCTTGCGGTATTCGCCTCGAAGGCAACGTCGGCGAACGCCCGCTTATATCTGAAACGGGGATGCGGCGCGCTGCTGCTGGCGGTGGCCCTGCTTATGCTCACCGACAAGATGACGGTCTACAAGAGCTTTCTGGTGGAAGGCTTCGTGCCTGCCGCCAGCGATGGTTCGGGCCACAACCACCACGAAGGCCATCCGGCCCGGCAACAGGCTCCGGCCGAACCGGATCATTCCCAACACGATAATATGGAACATGAAAAATAAACCCGCCATGATAAAAAAAGCAAGGTATCAAGCGGCGGGCCGGAAACGGGGCTGGATAATTTCCATCGCTTCCCTGCTTCTGGTCTTCTGGGCGGCCGCCTCCAGCGCGGCACTGGCCGCCGAGGATCACTCCCAACACAACATGAACAGCCCCCAGGAAGCAGCCGCCCCCGCCGACGCGCCGATGCCGTCCGCCGAAAAGGAAATCGCCATCGGCTCGATGAAAGTAAGTCTTATGCCGGAATACGATTCCACTTCCGTGCTGGTCATTAACGAAGGGAAATTTCTCAACCGCGAGGCGTTTCCCCGCGAAGTCCTCTTCCTCATTCCGCTTGGCGTCACCAAGTTGCAGGACGTTTGCTCCCTCTCACCGGGCGGGCAGCACTTCTGCCAGCTTTTTGACATCACGCCGGGCGGCGGCAAAAACCTGCTCAAGGTGAAGCTCCCCTACTCCGACTTCTTCATAGACTTCCAATACGCCCCCTTCAAGGCGAAGCCGAACTCGGAAAGGGATTTCACCTACACCGTCGAGGCGGACTACGACATCAAAAATCTCGCGGTCGTGATCCAGCATCCCTACCGGGCCGAGCGGTTCACGATTGAGCCGGCGGACGGCAAGGAGTTTGAAAAAGAGGGATACCAGTACTACCGGCACGAGTTCAAAGACGTTAAAAAGGGGGAGCGGAAAACCTTCCGCATATCGTATTTCAAGGCGGACGATAAACCCTCCGTGGATTCCAAGTACACCGCCATGTCGGATACCCGTATTTTCCGCGGCTACACCGCGCCGATCATCCTTGGCGCGGGTATTGCGGGAGTGGCGGCGCTCCTGTATCTCAGGAGGCGGAAATCCGCGAAACAGGACGGACAGGCGTGAAGGCGGTTTTATTCGGCATTTCGCTGCTCCTGACGCTCACCTACATGAGCGGAAAATACATTTTCCTCACGTCCGCGTCCGATCAAACCGTGACGGGCATTTCACACTGGCTCGCCTGCCCGTGCGAATGCCCGATGGTGCTGGAGGATTGCCACATGAGCTGCGGCCTTTCATGGAAGAATCTCATCGGCGAAAAACTGAAGGCCGGCCTGGGCAAAGAAGAAATCGTCTCATATTTCTACAAGCGCTTCGGCAAGGAATCCCTTTTGACCCCGGCGCAGCGCGTGGCGGGAAAATGGTACCAGGTGTCGCGCGGCGGTTATCCGGTCGGGGAAATGGCGCTGTTCGGCGTGATTGTGATGGTATGGACGGCGCTTCTCTACCTCATCCTTTTGACCGGCTATGAAAAAATCATGTCGATGGGAAAACAATGAAGGCGACGGCATTATTCCTCGCGCCCCTGCTGTTGGCCTGTCTGCCCATAACGGCAATGGGCGCCGAGCCGGCCGTACGCGCGCTTATCCCCAAGGGGGCGGTGATACTTGGCACCGATATGGAGTCCCTCAAGAAGCTGATTGCCGGCAAAGATGCCAAACCGGAGTGGTACGCGGACGAAACCCCCTCCAAGAAGACCGAGACCGGGACATTTGAAATAGACATTCATGAAGTCACCAACGCGCGGTTCAAGGAGTTTTACAAGGAACACTCCTTCCCCCCCAACCTGGCGAACCACCCCGTGGTCAACGTTACCTGGAAAGAAGCCAACGACTACTGCCGCGGCACCGGCGGAAGACTGCCGACCGAAGCGGAGTGGGTGCGCGCCGCGCGCGGCAATACCGCGAATGTCTATCCGTGGGGCAACGAGTTTAACCCCCAAAATACGGTCTACATGGATTCGGCGGGAGGCGGCAAAATGAAAGCCGGGTCGTATGCGGTTGAATCATCCGGTGAGAACGAGCTTGGCGGCACTTGGCCCGCCGGTTCCATCGAGGCGGGCAAAAGCCCCTTCGGCGTGTACGACATGGCGGGTAACGCATGGGAATGGGTGGACGGCTGGTACGATGAAGGAAAAAAACTGAGAATGCTTAAGGGCGGGTCTTGGCTCAGCCCGTGGCAAAGCCTCCGCATATCCGCCCGTCTCGGTGACGGCGGCGAACGAAAATTCAACGACTATGGATTCCGTTGCGTTTATAATCCCAAACAATGAAAAATATATTTAAAAAGGCGGCCCTCTGGGCGGTGGGGCTTCTTGTTTTTCTGATCCTGCTCGCTGGCGCCGCCGTCTTCACCCTCTACCGCTCCGGCGATGGATTGAGCTCGGATTGGGATTCCCTTAAAAGCGCCATCCGTTTGCAGTTATTCAAGCGCAACATGATTTCCGCCCTCACGCAGGACGAAATCACGCTCCTGTATCAGGGCAAATGTTACCGGAAATGCCACGGAGAATCGGCCATGATTACCGTCGTTCTCCCGTCCGGCGGATGGTTCCAGCTGGTCGAGCGGATGCGCGTAAAGGAAAACGTGAATATCACCGGCAACGAGGCGGAAGCGATCATCAGGCATCTCGACGAAAAATACCCCAAGACAAAATCCCGCTTCACCTACGAAGTGCGCAAGCAGGTGCATAACACCGTCTGGCGCAACGACATGGGGCAAGGGGATATTTACTGCGACGTGATTTACGTTTCGCGCGAATACCTCATCTCCATCGGGGCCGAGCACCTTATCGACGAGTACGATGTCGCCCATCATCATGTCTACCTCATCAACTTCACGGTGCATGAGGGGGAGATAGCGCTTTCCGATCTCGACAAAATAACCGAATTACGCACGCCGCTGGGCGTCATCCCCGCCACGCCGCCGTGGAGACTCCGGTTCCAGACGGCGGACAAGCATCACTACGAGGGGATCGTCCGCTTCGATAAAGCCAATCCGCTCGTGGCAAAGCCGGAGGCCACTTGGCTTGAACTTGCCATTAAAGGAATCGGCGGCTCGGCGACGCGCACATACAAATGGGACAGGGATTTGAAATACCCTGAAGAGCTGAAATCAATGAATGCTGTTTCCGCGGAGGCCGCAAAATGAAAAAACTGTTTATCATCCTCCTTCTGTGCGCGGTTCTGCCGGCTTACTCATGCAAAAAAGAGGAAATGAAACCCGCGCCCGCGGCGAAACCGCTGCCCGCCCCGCCGTTCACGCTTGCCAACCTCGCGGGCAAGCAGGTATCGCTGGCGGAATACAAAGGAAAACCGCTCCTTATCAACATCTGGGCAACATGGTGCGCCCCCTGTATCGCCGAACTGCCCGAACTGCAAAACGTCCAGAATGCCCGCAAGGATGCCGGTCTTACAGTGCTGGAGATCAACTACAAAGAGCCGCGCGACCCCGTCGCCGCCTTCATAAAGAAGAACGGCTATACGCTTGAAGTGCTCCTCGACGAAAAAGGGGACGTTGGCAGGGATTACCAGATGTTCGGCCTCCCCACTTCATACTTCGTCGACCGGGCCGGGGTTATCCAGCACACTTACATGGGCGATATGACGAAAGAGATCATCAACGACGGCCTGAAAAAAATCTCCGTCGAACCGTATTAAACCGCCTCATTTGGTTTGGCTGCCACCTGCTTCCCCGGCGTTCAGCCCCCTCTCCTTATCTTCTTTGCCTTATTACGCCAACGGCGTTACCATAATGGCATGGAGCTACGGATTCTTGGTTCCGGCACATCAACGCCCGCGGTGGAGCGCGGCTGCGCCGGATACCTGCTGCGGCTCAACGGCAAAACCTTTCTGGTGGACGCCGGTCCCGGCACGTTGCGCGCGCTGGCGAAAAACAACACCAGCCTCGCCGACATCACCGACATCTTCATCACCCACACGCACGTTGACCACTGCGGCGATCTTCCGGCGCTCCTCTTCGGCATGAAATACGGCCTCGCCGCCCCGCGGAACGATCTCACGCTGTACGGCCCGGAGGGTTTTTCAGCTTTTATGGAAAAGCTCTCGGACGCGTATGGCGACCAGTTGCGGCCGAAGGATTGGGCGCTCCATACGCGCGATCACGCCACCGCCGAGATCATGATCGGCTCGGTGAAGGTGAGCACCATACCGGTGGAGCACCCCATCGCCGCCATCGGCTACCGCTTCGACGGCGGCAACGGCAAAGCGCTCGCCTGCTCCGGCGATACCGCTCCGTGCAGCAATATCATCAAGCTGGCGATGCACTGCGAAGCGCTGCTGATGGAATGTTCGCGCCCGGATGAAAGCCCCATCGCGGGGCACGCCACCACCAGCGAGGCGGCGGCGGTTGCGAAAAAAGCGGAAGTGAAAACGCTCATCCTCACGCACATCTATCCTGAAAACGACACGTCCGACCTGGAACAGCGCGCCGCCCGCTTCTTCGACGGCATCGTCATCGCCGCCCGCGACGGCATGCGCATCGTTATCTAATTGGCAGGTGCAGGAAAAAAGCGCTCCCCTTTTCACATTAATCTATTCACCACGCCGATACGCTTAAAACCTGTCCGTCTAATATATTAACGATGAGATTCCCATTATTACGATCTTTAAAAGAAGATAGCTCTATGTTATTGATTAATATAGCATCTGTCGCGGCGCTGGTCTGGGTTCTGACCCTATGGGCTGGGCAGATAATTTCGGCGAAAATGGTTTCAGTGCCGTCATATTCCCCGCCGCGGCCAACCGCCGGGATGATGAACGCCCCCGCGGTCGATTATTCCGCGATAAAACACCGGAACCTGTTCTACCCTTTGGCTCAGCAGAGCCCCGGGGTGGATGCCGGGGAAATCGCCATCTCTTCCCTCCCCTACAAGCTGGTGGGAACGATCCTTTCCCGCAACGCGAAAGAGAACGTGGCAATACTGGAGAATACCGGCACCAAAGAACAAAGCCTCTATCACGTCAACGATTCCCTCTCGCAGGGGACGTTCATCACCCAAATCAGCCGGTTTGAGATGATCGTGAGCAACAACGGGCGGCTGGAGCGCATCCTTATTAATTTCGGCGAGATGCCGTCATCCACCGCTGACAAGGGCCGCGCCCAGTTTGGCGGACTCCCCGCCGGGTCGCAGGTGGCAATGCTGGGTGAGAACCAGATAGTGATGGACAAACGTTTTTTTGAAACCCAGAAGGGCAACATGAACGAACTGCTGACCCATATCCGCGCCGTGCCGAACATGGCCCCCGATGGTTCCATCAACGGTTTCCAGATTTTTGAAATCGTCAAGGACAGCCTCTACGACAAAATCGGCCTCAAGAACCAGGATGTGGTGCAGCGCGTCAACGGACAGGCGCTCACCTCGATGGAAGGGGGGCTTGACCTCTTTAACGCCCTCAAAAACGACAACCACTTCGTGATAGACGTTACGCGCAACAACCAGAACAAAACCTTAACCGTGGATATTCAATAAAAAAGGAATACGGAATGAAACGATACTTTGCCGCCCTGTTCTTCGCCGCGGGTATGTGGCTTGCCGCCGCCCATGCCGCCGATGAAGGGATTTCGATGAATTTCTCCAACGCCGACATAACGATGGTGGTTAAGTACATCTCGGAAATGACCGGCAAAAACTTCATCGTGGACGCCAAAGTGCAGGGAAAGGTGACGATTCTCTCGCCCCGCAAAGTAAGCAGGGAAGAGGCGTACAAAGTCTTCGAATCGATTCTTGAAGTGTACGGCTATGCGGCGGTGCCGTCCGGTGGCGTGATAAAAATAGTGCCGATTGCCCAAGCCCGCCTGATGGGCGGCACCGGCGCGCGCGGCGGCGCATTGAGCGCCGAGATGCGCGACAGCATGATCACCCAGCTCATCCCGCTCAAGTATGTGGGCGCGGACAACATGGTGAACGCCCTGCGGCCGCTCATCCCCCCCACCAGCTATATCGCCGCCTACGCGCAATCGAACACCCTCATCATCGTGGACATGGAATCGAATCTCAAACGGCTGGGAGACATTGTGGAACGCCTCGACGTGGAGGGACGCGAAGCGGCGATGACCGTGCTGCCGCTCAAGTATGCCTCGGCAAAGGACATCGCCGCCAAAATCAATAATCTGCTGGGCAAGGGGCAGCCGGGCGTCCCCGTTCCGGCGGGACAGGAGCCGCAGACGATAATCGCCGACGAACGGCTCAATGCCCTCATCGTGCTGGGAAACGAGTTTTTCGCCGGCAAGGTGAAACGCCTGACGGCCCAACTCGATGTGGAAAGCCCCCCCGGACGCCATGAGGTCAACGTCATTTACCTCAACAACGCCAGCGCGGAAGACTTGGCCAAGGTGGTAAACCAGATTCTCCAGTCCGAAAAAAAGGCCGCACCTCCGCCCGGACAGCCGCCGGGGCAGGAAACGGTCTTCGTCACCCCCGACAAGGCGACCAACGCGCTTATCATCACCGGCTCGCCGGAGCAGTTCCTGTCGGTAAAACGGGTGATCGACAGGCTGGACATCCCGCGCAAACAGGTCTTCGTCGAAGCGCTCATCTTCGAGGTGCAGGCGGACAAAGCCTCCAAATTCGGCGTGGAATGGCGCACGACGAGCGATTTCAACAAATCCGGCGTACAGGGGATCGGCGGCACCAACTTCGGCAACATCAACGGCGTGGCGCAAAACCCGGTCACCGGCATGGCCGGCCAGGGGCTGGTGGTCGGCGTGGTGGACGGCGTCGTCAACTTCGGCGGCCAAACGTACGCCAATGTCGGCGCGCTGGTGCATGCCCTGCGCACCGATACCGACGTGAACATCCTCTCCACGCCGAACATCCTCACCACCGACAACGAGGAAGCGGAGATTTTTGTCGGCAGCAACGTGCCGTTCGTCAAAAGCACCGCGCAAACCACCGGGGCCACCCCCATCGAAAACATCGAACGGCAGGACATCGGCATCACCCTGAAGGTGAAACCGCAGATCAGCGAATCCGATTTCGTGAAACTCCACATCTTCCAGGAAATTTCCAGCATCGCCCCCACGCAGCTTGACAAGGCGAAAGACATCATCACCTTCAAGCGCAACGCCAAAACCGTGGTGGTGGTGCACGACCAGCAAAACGTGGTCATCGGCGGCCTCATGCAGGAAAACATCCAGGACGTGGAAAATAAAGTGCCGTTGCTGGGGGACATCCCGCTGCTCGGCTGGCTTTTCAAGAGCAAGAGCAAGCAGCGGACCAAGACAAACCTGATGATCTTCCTCACCCCGCACATCATCAAGACCGTCGCGGAGATGGAGCGGATCACCACCACACGCCAGAAACGGATGGAAAGCACCGAATCCCCGTTGCTGGAGGAAAAACGCGAGTTGGACAAAATGCGGAATGAAATAAATACCGTCCCCGCGCCGGTGGAAACGCCCCCCGCGCCGGATACCGAGGCGCCGCGGACGGAGCTTTTACCGCGGGCGCCGGAACCAGCCGCGTCAAATAACGTCACGCCCGCGGCGGAACAGACGCTCTTCTCTCCCCTGAAGGCAACGCACACCAACGTTAAACGCTTTTAAGCGGCGGAACGGATGATGGAAGAATTAAAGGAACTGAGCCATCGGCTCGGATTCCCCTATGCTGAATCGCTCCCGCCGGTGGAGGATTCCGCCGCGCTGGTACGCAAGATCCCCATCGGCTTCGCCAAAAAGAACGAGATGGCGCCGGTGAGCAGCGTGGGCGGCAGGGCAATGGTGCTCACCGCCAAACCGCTGAACCACCACGCGCTGGCCGACCTGCGCGCCCTGCTGGGACAGCCGGTGGATGTGACGGTGGCCTCCCCCGAACTGGTGGCGGAATTCATCAACCGCGCCTACGAGATCACCGCCGGCACCGCCGAGGATATGCTGGGGGAAGTCGGCGAAGGAAACCTGGAAAGCATCGCCCACCAACTGGAAGGGGCCGCCGACATCCTCGACACCGACGAAGTGGCCCCCATCGTCCGGCTGCTCAACTCGCTGCTGCAACAGGCCATCAAGGAAAAAGCATCCGATGTGCATATCGAGGTGTTCGCCGATTCGCTGGCGGTGCGGATGCGGGTGGACGGCATCCTCTACACCGTATTGAAACCGCCGCGCCGCATCCACGCGCAGCTCATCAGCCGCGTAAAGATCATGGCGGGGCTGGACATCGCCGAAAAGCGCCTGCCGCAGGACGGCCGCATCAGCATCAAGGCGGCCGGGCGCGAGATCGACGTCCGCGTCAGCACCATCCCCACAACCTTCGGCGAGCGGGTGGTCATGCGCCTGCTGGATAAAAGCCGCAACCTGCTCAGCCTCGGCCAATTGGGAATGGACAATGACATGTTCAACCAGATGAAACAGGGGATCGAGCTGCCCAACGGCATCATCCTCGTCACCGGCCCCACCGGCAGCGGCAAAACCACCACGCTCTACGCCGCCCTCTCGGAGGTGAACACCATACAGAAGAACGTCCTCACCGTGGAAGACCCGGTGGAATACCAGATCAGGGGGATCGGGCAGATGCAGGTGAACCCGCTTATCGGCCTTCACTTCGCCGATGGGCTGCGGAGCATGCTGCGGCAGGACCCGGACATCATCATGGTGGGCGAAATCCGCGACCAGGAAACCGCGCGTATCGCCGTGCAGGCGTCGCTCACCGGCCACCTCGTGCTCTCCACCCTGCACACCAACGACAGCGCCGGGGCGATCACCCGCCTCGTCGATATCGGCATCGAGCCGTTCCTCATCGCCAGCTCGCTGGTGGGAATACTGGCGCAACGGCTGGTGCGGATACTCTGCCCCGCCTGCAAAACGCCGATGACGCTGGAAACCGAAGAAATCCGCCGCCTGGGGGCCGACGCCGCCCGCGCCGGGCTGGGCGCGCGCGCGTGGCGCGCCGCAGGCTGCCCCGCCTGCATGAACAGCGGTTACCGCGGCCGCAGCGGCATCTACGAATACCTGCACATCACTGATACCATGCGCAGCTTTATCGTGAAGGGGGCGGACTCGAAGGAGATACGGCAAGCGGCCATCCAGGAAGGCATGCAAACCCTGCGGCGCGACGGC
>JACRGQ010000027.1 GCA_016217735.1 Nitrospinota bacterium | reverse complement strand
GGCCTAAGATACGGTTCAGAGTCTGTCGGAAGACCGGGGAAACTTATCTACCAAACATGGTCCCAGCCATTAGGTGCGACACAGTTTTCCCCGGTTTCCACTTAATGAAATTCTACGATTTCCAAGATACAAGGTGCGACAATCCTGTCGCACATTGGCGCGTAGCGCCAACCCTTCTTTGTCATGCCGGAATTGATCCGGCACCCAGCATATTGTCAAAGCTCTTTTTCTCCCCGGTGGGTACACAATTTATTGTGTACATTGGCGCGTAGCGCCAATTGTGCGAATGAATTCGCACCTACCAGCCTCCAAATTTTTTCCAATCCATTCAGGTTCGGTTCAGGTTCGCGCGTTACCTTGTAACCATGAAGAACAAGAAGCGCGAAAATATGAATGGCAACGTGAAGGTATGGGATGTCTTTGTGCGGTTTTTCCACTGGGCAATGGCAGCCCTTTTGGCGGTGGCCTTCCTGACGGAAGAGGACTTTTTAACGGTTCACGCGGCGGCGGGCTACGTCATTCTTTTTCTCATCGCCGGGCGGGTTGTGTGGGGCTTTATCGGCCCCCAACACGCGCGGTTCGCCGATTTTGTCCACCCCCTGCGCCGCACGGCGGATTACTTGAAAGATGCGCTCCGCTTCCGCCACCGCCGCACGCTGGGGCATAACCCGGTGGCGGGGATGATGATCCTTGCGATTCTCTTCTTTGTGGTGATGGCATCCGTCACCGGCGTGATCGTCTACGGCGCGGGGGAACATGCCGGGCCGCTGGCGGCGTTCTTGGCCCCCTACGGCTGGCAATACGCCGATGCGCTGAAAGAGATGCACGAATTTTTCGCGGCGGGAGTCATCGTGCTGGCCGGCTTGCATGTGGCGGCGGCCCTTATTGAAAGCCTGCATTTTAAAGAAAATCTGGTGCTTGCCATGATCACCGGGTACAAAAAGAAAACGATTACCGAAAGGAGCAACAACAATGAAAAAAGCACGGATGACGGTTATGGCGCTGGCGCTCAGCCTTTTGCTTGCGCCGCTGGCGCGGGCGGGAACGGCGCGGGATTTGATGAAGGAGTATCAGAAGGCGGGCGCGGCTGAGTTCAGCGCGGCGCGGGGCGAAACGATGTGGAGCGCCATTCACACCGGCAAAGACGGGCCGATGAGCTGCGCCGCCTGCCACACCGCGAACCTGAAAAACCAGGGCAAGCATGCGGTGACCGGCAAGGTGATAGAGCCGATGGCCCCCTCGGCCAACCCGCAGCGGCTGACCGACGTGAAGTTTATAGAGAAGTGGTTCAAGCGCAACTGCAAGGAAACCCTTGACCGCGAGTGCACTCCCCGGGAAAAAGGGGATTTCCTCGCGTTCATCAGCGGCAAATAACATAGATACGCAAAAGGAGATGCACCATGATTGAACGGAAAGCCGGCATTATGACGGTTATAATGATTATCGGCGGCCTTGCCATCGCCGGGGCGGCCATCGCCGGCGATGACGAGCGGGGCGAACACGGAAGGGGCGGCCTGTTCAGCCGGCGGCTCGATGTGGCGCCGGTGAATAACGAGTTGTACGCAAAGGAGTGCGGATCATGCCATTTCGCCTACCAGCCGGGTCTCTTGCCGGCGCGGAGCTGGAAAAAAATGATGGATACGCTGGATAACCATTTTGGCGATAACGCCGAACTGGACGCGGAAACCCAAAAGGCGCTCACCGCCTACCTCGTGGCGAACAGCGCCGAAACCTCCAGCTACAAGGCCTCGGCGAAGATACTCAACTCGATCAAGGGGGGCGATACCCCGCTTGCGATCAGCAAAACCGCATACTTTGTGCGGAAGCACCGCGAGGTGCCGGAGCGGATGGTGCGCGGCAACGAATTGGTGAAAAGCTTTGCCGCTTGCGGCAAGTGCCACACGGCCGCCGATAAAGGTTCGTACGACGAGCATGGCGTCGTCATCCCCGGTTTCGGAAAATTCGAGGACTGAGCGCCAACCGTCATGAACATGCGCGGGCTGCTATGCGGGACAATCGCGGCGTTGGCGCTGGCGCTTGTTCCGTTTCCCGCGGCCGCGGCTGAAGAATATGGCCCCGCCGAGGCGAAGGCGCTGGTGAAGCAGGGCGCGATCCTCCCAATGAAAATTGTGGTGGCAAAGGCCGAAAAACTCAAGACAGGCCGCCTGCTGGAGGCGGGCCTGCGCAAAAAGCGGGGTCTGTATGTGTATGATGTCGAGATACTCGATGCGGCCGGCATCGTGTGGGAACTGAAGTTCAACGCCGCCACCGGCGAGCTTCTGGAAATGGAAGAGGAGAAGGATTGACGTGCGCCTCCTGCTGGTGGAAGACGACCCGCATCTCGCCCAAAGCCTCAAGGCATTTTTAGCCAAAAACGGCTTTGTGGCCGATCTTGCCGATAACGGCGAAGACGGAGAAGCGATGGGGGATTCGCTCCAGTACGACGCGGTGATTCTCGATCTCGGCCTTTCCCGCCGCCCCGGCCTTCAGGTGCTGGCGAACTGGCGGCGGAAAAAAAACCGCACCCCCGTGCTCATCCTCACCGCGCGCGATGCGTGGAACGAAAAGGTGGAGGGGTTCAAGGCCGGCGCCGACGATTACCTGGGCAAACCGTTCCACCCCGAGGAACTGCTGGCGCGGATAACCGCCATAACCCGCCGCGCGGCGCAGGGGAGCGGCGCGCAACTGCAAGGGCACGGCTTCACCCTGGACGAAGAGCGGCAGGCGATAGCTTTTGACGGCGGCGCGGGTGTCCCCCTCACCGGCGTGGAGTTCCGGCTGCTCCGCTACTTCATGCTCAACGAGGGGACGGTGCTTTCCAAAGCGACGCTGGAAGAGCGCATCTACGACGACGAGGCCTCGCAGGAGAGCAACGTGATAGAGGTCTACGTCCGGCGTCTGCGCGAAAAGCTCGGCAACAAGGATTTGATCAAGACGCGGCGCGGCCAAGGGTACGTCTTCGGTGGATAAAGCATGAAGCGCCTCTCGCTCCAACGCCGTATCACCATCGGGCTGGCGGTGAGCCTGGCGGTCATCTTTTCGGCGCAGCTTTGGGTTGCCAGCCGCAGCGCCCGCCGCGTGGTGGAAAGCAGCATCGCGCAAAACCTCGGCCATGAAACGGAGAACCTTCTTGCCGCGCTTGCCCGCCAGCCGGACGGCGCGCTGGCGCTGAAGCCGGACGCCGAAACCCCCATTTACCGACGCGTTTATTCGGGCCACTACTTCGCCATCCATCACGGTGGCGGCGTTATCCGCTCCCGCTCGCTGTGGGATGAGGAGTTTCCCGCGCTTGCCGACGGCATCCGGCGCGTGGCGGGGCCTAAGGGGCAAACGCTGCTGGCCAGCACCGCCTCGTTCAACCGGGCCGGGCAGCGGGTAACCATCACCGTGGCGGAGGACGTCACCGCTATCGACGCGGAAATAGCGGCGTTCCGCAACCGGTATGCGCTGGTGGCGGCGGGTACGCTTGTGCTGCTGCTGGCGGCGCAGATGCTCATTGTCCGGCTGGCGCTGAAGCCGCTGGAGCGGGCGCGGATGGATGCCGTCCGCATGGAGCGGGGCGAAACCGAAATGATGGAAACCGACGTGCCGGCGGAGCTTACGCCGTTCATCACCCAGCTCAACCGGCTGGCCGACATCACCCGCAAGCGGCTTGCCCGATCGCGCAACGCGCTGGGGGACTTGGCGCACGCGCTGAAAACGCCGCTGGCCGCCATCATGCAGGCCACCGAACACGAGAAAGTGAAGGGGGACGAAGAGCTCTACCTTCTCCTCAACCAATCCGCCGATAAAATGGCGCGCCTGATGGATAAGGAACTCAGGAAGGCGCGCCTCGCCGGCGGCTATCTTCCCGGCAAGGGGTTCGATACGGCGCGGGATATTCCGCCGCTGCTCAAAACGCTGGAACTCATGCATCGCGGCAAGGCGGTGCGGGTGGATGCGCGGTATCCCGATACGCATCTGGCGGGGTTCGACAGCGCCGACATGATGGAACTGCTCGGCACGCTGCTGGATAACGCCTTCAAGTGGGCCAAGGGGCGCGTGTCGCTGGCGATGACGCTGGATGACGGGCTTGCCATAACAATCGAGGACGACGGCCCCGGCTGTCCGCCCGAAAAGATGGAATTGATTTCGGGGCGTGGCGTCCGGCTGGACGAATCGGTGCCGGGGCACGGGCTGGGCCTAGCCATCGCGCGCGACATCGTGGAAAGCTACAACGGCCGGATCGGATTCTCCGCCGCCCCGCTTGGCGGATTGCGGGTGTCCATCACTTTTCCGTCCCGCCGGTAACCCCGCGTTTCTTTTTTTGTTGTCATCCTGAGCCTGCCGAAGGCGGGCGAAGGATCTCATTCCGGAAAGAGTTCCTTCGCCTGCGGCTCAGGATGACAAGGCTATGCTGAAAAGGGCGCAACTTCCAATGGATAATTTTTATCGACCGCGCCCCGCGCAAACGTTTATAATGCTTTCCTTAATTGTGCGCCCGTAGCTCAGGGGATAGAGCGTTCGCCTCCGGAGCGAAAGGCCGCTGGTTCAAATCCAGCCGGGCGCACCATTTTTTCCAGCCCTTTTCCACTCCCCTTTTTCAGAATGTCTGCGCGGACGCTGGGCGCGGATTGGCGGTATACCGTTTCACCTTGATGTTCTTTTCCCTGCCGCGCACCTCGGCGATCTCATGGGCGGTTTGCATCCGGAGCAGGGTATCCATCTTTAAGCCGAATGCTTTTTCAATCCGCAATGCCATATCCGGGGACAAAGCTGAATGACCATTGAGAAGGGCGGAAAGAGCGGGTCTTGTCACGCCAAGTATCTCGGCGGCCTTGGTTATGGTAAGGCCAAGAGGCTCGATTATTTCCATTCTGATGAACTGCCCTGGGTGTGAGGGGCGCGCCATGCGTATCATTGGTGTTGTCTCCTTTCAGTGATAGTCTTCAAAATTCAGGTCGAAGATTTCCCCTTCGTCTTGGTCAACCTTGAACGTGAGCCGTCAGTTGCGGGTAACCGTCAGGCTCCACGTTCCTTTCCGGCCGCCGGAAAGCTGATGGGCTTTCCAGCTTGGGATTTCGCGGAGTTCCTTGACATCCCCCATCTCTTGCAGGAAGGTAACGATGTTGCGAACCTTCTCAACAGCGGATGGAGCCAGCCCCGAGGCGTCATTGCGCTCAATAAAGCGCCGCAGGCCCCGGTGAGCCACATTCCGGATCTCCATGGAAAAAATGCTATCAAAGGCAGTGTAAAGTGTCAAGCAACACTTTACATCCGCGCTTTGTATTAGCCTGAAAACCTCCGAGCTGGTTCAAATCCAGCCGGGCGCACCATTTTTTTAGCCCGCATTGATACAAAAAATGCAAAGCGCTGTCATTCCCGCGCAGGCGGAAAAAACCGGACAGCGCGCAGCGGTGTTCCGCGTTTTTGACACGAGCGAAGCGATGTGTAAATCCAGACATAATTTCCAAGCTTTCTCATTTCCCGGTGGATACCCATTTTAATGGGTACATCTACTTTGCGGGCCGATGAAGGAGGCTTTGAAAATATTTCTGGGTGCCGGGTCACCCCGTGCCGCGACACGGGGCCGGCATGACAAATTATTCATTCACCGCCCCAGGCTGGGGAGGCCGGAGATGTAGCCGACGTAGCCTTTTTTCTGCTGGCCGGTGGCGCTATCCAACAGCGGGCCGTTCACCTGTTTCCCCTCGGCGTTCAGCGCGGCGTCGTTCAGCGGGTGCTGCACGTTCATGAAGATGTAAAACCGGTCCATCGCGTCCAGCGGGGCGAAAACCCCGGCAATCTCCGCCCCCGTCGGCATGCTGGCGATGCGGGTGAGGGTTTTGCGTTCCACGTCGTATGCCCATGCGTAGTTGTTGAAGTGCAGGCTGCCGCCTTCCCCGATCAGCAGCACGTTGTGGCCGATGTACCGCATATTGTCGGGATTTGCGATGAAATCGGGATGGCAGCCGTTCTCATCGGCGTACGGCTGGCCGGGGGAAAGCGGCACGCCCGCCGCCTCCTGTTCCGCAAACGCCGCGGCGAACCGGCTCTTGATTTTGTTTCCCACCGTGTCGCGCGCTTCTCCCAGCTTGAAACGCAGCACCGCGCCGCAGATGTTTTTCGGCATGCGGATGTCGTTGACCGGGTCGAGGTTGTTGAGCATCGAGCCATCGATGCCGCTCACCGCCATGAAAAGCGCCATATGATCGTCGTCATAGGCCAACCCTTCGGTCTTGTTCCATTCGGTGGTTCCCCCCAGCAGCGCGCCGTAGCGGCGCGGCTCCAGAAACGCCGCCGCCGTGAGCGGGCTTATCCGCGTGCCGAATTTGGGCGACACGGAGCCGCCGTTCTTGCCGTCGCGCAGCCGGAGGCAGTTGGCGCCGCTCGGCCCCGCCTTGATGATGCGGAATCCGGCGGGGCATACCAGCGGATCGCCCACGTCGAAGATGTCGGACAGATCGGGCTGGAGGTCGAGTATCGCCCCGATCTCCTTGTCGGTGCCGTGTGCCAGCGGCGTCCATTTGATGTCGGCCCCGTGCGGTTGCTGCATCCACTTGGCGATGTAGAGCGTGCCGGACGAGAGGTCGTTCCGTTCGTCCGCGACGAACATGAAGAAGCCGGAGTATGCCCCGTCGTCGGTCAGGTAGACGGTGCGGCGGTCCGGCATCACCAGCGCCATCTCGGGGGCGAACCGCCCCATCGCAAAACGTTTCACGCCGTTTTTGATGGAGGGCGCGCCGTTGCGGTCCACCGCCAGCTCGATATTGAAGCCGTAGCGGTACGGGCTGAACGCGCCCGGATTTTTCAGGTAGTCGTCGCGCATCCGTTTCACGGCGCCGCACCACCACGAAAAATCCGGTTCGTCCATCGTCCGCTCGAAACCGCCGGTCAGCGCGCCGGTTTCCGTTTTGGCGCAGTGCGCGATGTGTTGGGGGCTGTACGGTTCCGATCCGGGGGTGAACCAGTAGGCGTCCAGCAAATAATTCTCCTCCGAAGCCAGATGGGTATCCCAGGGCGTTTTGCTTCCGGCGCAGTTCATCAGCGTTCCCCGCACGCCGCTGAAATCGACCGGCGCGGATTCCTTCACGGAAAAATTCCCTTCTTTGTCCGTGTCCAATGCCGTGAGGTAGACCGCCCCCGGCACTTCCTCGAAATGGGTGAAGAGGTAATAGCCGCCGCCGGCGGTTATCAGGCTGTTGGCGTCCGGGTTGTTGCTGATAAAGGCGTATCCGCCGGCCCGTTTCAGCGGCAGGCCGTCCGCGCCGGCGATGAGGCCGGCGATGTGTCCGTACTTGTCCTCCATGCCGCTGCGCAGGAGCACGCGGTACTCCAGCGCGTGTTTCTCCAGCTTGCCGCCGCAGCAGTATGTGGTGGCCGCGGGCGAGATGCGGATGGCGCTTTTTTCGGCGCCGGTGGATGGGATCGGAAGCGGCTCGAACGAAAGCGGCGGCGGCGTTTCCTTTTCCGCGCGCGCGGCGCGGGGGAGGGCGGCCAGCGCGAAAAACGCCAGCAGCGCCGCGAAAATAATACGATGCTTCATCATCCCCTTTTTCCCCGCCGGGTTACGGCATTGCATGGGCGTAAACAGCGTGTTAAACGGCTTTATTCTACCCCATGGCGGCGGCGGGTTGTTGCCCGCGCGGCGGCACGCCGGAAAAAATATACCTTGCAAAGTTCAATGAAGTTTCTTATACAGGTTCGGGTATGGCTGAAAAAGAAAAGAAGGAAAAAAGCGCCGCCGCCAAGAAGACGGCGAAAAAAAAGGGGCATAGCCTCGTCATCGTGGAATCTCCCGCGAAGGCCGCCACCATCCGCAAATATCTCGGCTCCGGCTTCGAGGTGAAGGCGAGCATCGGCCACATCCGCGATCTCCCCCGGAGCAAGCTGGGGATCGACGTGGATAACAACTTCGCCCTGCAATATGTCACCATCAAGGGAAAAGCCGCCGTCATCAAGGAACTGAAAGCGGCCGCCAAGAAGGCCGACACCGTCTATCTGGCCCCCGACCCCGACCGCGAAGGGGAGGCTATCGCCCAGCACATTTTCGACGTGGTGAACGCCCCGGAAAAAATCTACCGCGTGATGTTCAACGAAATCACCAAGAAGGCGGTCACGGCGGCCATCGAAAACCCGCACAAGATAAACGAATCGCTGGTGCGCGCGCAGCAGGCGCGCCGCGCGCTGGACCGGCTGGTGGGCTACAAATTAAGCCCGCTGCTCTGGGCCAAAGTGCGCAGCGGCCTTTCGGCCGGGCGTGTGCAGAGCGTGGCGATGCGGATCATCGTCGACCGCGAAAAGGAAATCGAAGCGTTCATCCCGAAGGAATACTGGTCCGTCAAAACCGTGCTGGGCACCGCGGCGGGCGAGACCTTCGAGGCGAAGCTGCACCAGATAGACGGCAAAAAATTCGAGATCACCAACGGGGCGGACGCCGCCGCCGCGGTGGAGGGAATACGGCGGGAGACGCTGAAGATCGCCTCCATCGAGCTGAAGGACCGCCGCCGCAACGCCGCCGCGCCGTTCATCACCAGCACCCTGCAGCAGGCCGCCTCGCAGCGCCACCGATTCAACGCCGGGCGCACCATGCGCATCGCCCAGAAGCTGTACGAAGGCATGGATGTGGGCCACGGCGAGACGGTCGGTCTCATCACCTATATGCGCACCGATTCCACCCGCATATCGGATGACGCCATCGCCGAGGCGCGCCAGTATATAAAGGAACAGATCGGCGGTGATTACCTGCCCGAAAAGCCGAACATCTACGCCAGCCGCAAATCCGCGCAGGAGGCGCACGAGGCCATCCGGCCCACGTCGGTTGCGCGCACGCCCGAATCGCTGAAAAAAATCCTGACGGCGGAGGAATACCGGCTGTACGACCTCATCTGGAAACGTTTTGTCGCCAGCCAGATGAACCCCGCCGTCATCGCCACCCTCACGGTGGATACCGCCGCCGGCAAATACACCCTGCGCGCCACCGGCTCGCAGCTCAAGTTCGCCGGCTTCCTCAAGGTCTACAAGGACGACGAGGAGGAGAAGAACGGCGAGGAGGATGGCAACAAAATCCCGCGCGTTGAAGAGGGCGAGGCGGTGAAACTGGCCGAGATCGTCCCGAACCAGCATTTCACCCAGCCGCCGCCGCGGTACTCCGAAGCGTCGCTCATCAAGGAGCTGGAGGAAAAAGGGATCGGCCGCCCCAGCACCTACGCCGCCATCATGGAGACCATCCGCGGCCGCGACTACGCGGTGCTGGAGGAACGCCGCCTCAAGCCGACCGAACTGGGGCGGATGATAACCGAACTGCTGCTGGAGCATTTCCCCACCATCCTGGATCTGCAATTCACCGCGCAGATGGAAGACGGGCTGGATAAAGTGGAGGAGGGGGGCAAGGACTGGATCGAGCTGCTGCGCGAGTTTTACGGCCCCTTCAGCATCGCGCTGGAAAAGGCCGATATCGCGCTGCCCCAGCGCGTAATGGCGGAGCCGACCGATGTCATTTGCGAAAAATGCGGCGCGCCGATGGTGATAAAAAGCGGCCGCTTCGGCCGGTTCATGGCGTGCAGCGCCTATCCCGCGTGCCGCAACGCCAAGCCGCTGAAGGAGGACGGCGTCACCGTCGCCGAACCCGAAAAGACCGGCGACAAGTGCCCAACCTGCGGCAAGGACATGACCTTGCGCTCCGGACGGTTCGGCAAGTTCATCGCCTGCGAGGACTATCCCACCTGCAAGACCACCAAGCCGATCACGCTGGGCATCAAGTGTCCCAAGTGCGGCAAGGGGGAACTGGTGGAGCGCCGCAGCAAGGCCCGCCGCTTTTTCTACGGCTGCTCGGCCTACCCGGATTGCGATTACGTCAGCTGGGAAAAGCCGGTGAAGGAGCCGTGTCCCAAATGCCAAAGCCCTTTCCTCGTCTTCGGCGGCAAGAAGGGGGGCGAACAGTCGCTCAAGTGTCCCGTCAAGGAATGCGGCTACACCAAGCCGCTTAACGCGGCCTCCGAAGAAGCTCCCGAAGAAGCCGCCGAATAGCCCGCGTTGCCGCGGGACGGGACGGCAAAAAAAGTTTTGTAAAAGCGCATGCGGGGATGCTAGTATTTGCTCCTTGCAAAGCGTTGCCGCGTCAAGAGTGCCCGGGTAGCTCAGGTGGTAGAGCAGAGGACTGAAAATCCTCGTGCCGTTGGTTCAACTCCATCCCCGGGCACCATTTTTCACCCTTGTCATCCCGGGCTTGACCCGGGATCCAGTCATATTTTCAAAGCTCTCATTATTCAGTTGTGGTGTCCACCATGCGGTCCAACGCCCGCGCATGAATCGCGGCTGGTTCGGTTTTGTTCTATAATCCAAAGAATGCGGATTTCATCCACGTACAGTTATTCACTTGTATTCGCTTTTTTCATTGCGCTGGCGGCGGTTCTTTTCGCCGGGCATGGCGCGTTCGCGGAAGAGGGGTTCGATTGTCCCGCCATGTGCGAAGAGGGGACGAAGCAGGCGCTTGACCAGTGCCGGAAGAACCACCCGAAGGATCCCGCCGCATGCCCGGCCGACGACGGGCGGATACCGGATGAGTGCCGCAGGGTCTGCGCGGAGCTTTCAGGCAAGAGCCTGGAAGAGCTTCAGAAGATGCTCCCGCCGAATTATCAGGATATCCTGCAGGGAAAATAATCCGCCATTCCGGGCGCGGCGCGGGAGCGGCGGAATACGATGCGAAAGAATCCCTTTCAGCTTCAACCACGAATGACGCGAAGATCACGAATGGGAAAGCCAAGAAGGGACAACAATGGATTTCCTTCCCCCATTCCGCTTCATCCCTTATTCGTGTCCTTCGTGCCA
This sequence comes from Nitrospinota bacterium, assembly GCA_016217735.1. Lineage (NCBI taxonomy): Bacteria > Pseudomonadati > Nitrospinota > Nitrospinota bacterium. The sequence goes on along the minus strand of JACRGQ010000027.1, from coordinate 59,314 downwards.
TTCGTGGTTCAGTTATTTTCCTTTTCATCTTCTCCACTTTTTCAGGGGCGGTGGTATATTGTTGTGCGAGGGGATAAATAAGAATGACGGTTAACCCTGAAATTTGAAAATGAAGGAGGTGGCGTTCATGGCAAAAGTAGTGAAGGACGGCAAAAAGAAAAGACCGAAGGCGGACAAAAAGAAATAACCCGCATTACCGCAATACGGAAGCGCCCCCAATGCGCTTCCGTATTCCCATGCCCGGTTACGGCTTCTTCCCTGCATAAAAATTTCCAATAATCATCTATAATCGCCGGATGAAGAATATCGCGGCGCTCACCCCGTTCGCCAAGGCGCAGGCCGCCGTTTTGCGCGCGGTGAAGCCGCTCCCCGCCGTCCGCCTTCCCCTCGAAAAAGCTTTCGGCTTCGTGCTGCGCGAAACTATCCGGGCCGACCGCCCGCTCCCTCCGTTCAACCGTTCCGCGATGGATGGCTACGCCGTCCGTTACGCCGATCTCGCCAAAGGGCTGCGCCGGTTCCGCCGCGCCGGCACGCTGGAAGCCGGCGCCGCGTGGCGCGGGCCGGTTCGGCCGGGGGAGTGCCTCAAGATCATGACCGGCGCGCCGGTTCCGGCGGGACTCGACGCGGTGGAGCAGGTGGAAAAAAGTAAAGCCGACGGCGCATACGTCGAGCTTTTCACCGAAGCGCCGGAGCGGTGGCAACACATCCATCGCTTGGGAGCCGATTGCAAAAAAGGGGCGCGCCTCATCGCGGCGGGCCTGCCATTGACCCCCGGCCGGGTGGCGGTGGCGGCTTCGGTTGGCGCGGCGGCGGTCGCCGTTACCCGCGCGATACGGGTGGCGGTGATAGCCACCGGTAACGAGTTGGTCGGCACAGCGAAGAAACCGGCCCCGTACCAGATACGCGATTCCAACAGCCGGTTCCTGATGGCGCGGCTGGCGGCGATACCGTGGACAACCGCCACTTTCGGCGGCGTGATAAAAGACGATCCGCGCGCGTTGCGCCGCGCGTTGGCGTCGGCGCTCAACAAAAACGACGTGGTGATCGTCACCGGCGGCGTTTCGATGGGGGAGCGCGACCACATCCCCGACGTGCTGATGGAATGCGGCGTGCAAAACCGCCTCTACAAATCGGCCATCAGGCCGGGCAAGCCTGTCTGGTTCGGCGTCAAAGGCAAGACCGCCGTCTTCGGCCTGCCGGGCAACCCGGTATCGGTGGCGGCCACGTTCCGCGAGTTTGTCCTCCCCGCGCTGCGGAAGATGGCCGGCTTCGGCGAAGCGGTTCCGCCCCCGCTCCGCTTGCCGCTGGCGGCCCCCGCGAAAAAGAAGCACGGGCTGCGCGAGTTCCGCGTCGGCTGTTACGCCGATGGCGGGGCGGCGGTCGTCCCCGTTCCGGGGTATCAGGGGTCGGGCGATTTTGTTTCGGCCGGCCGCAGCGACGGCCTGATCGTCATTCCCGAAGAGACGCGGGAACTTCCCGCCGGAACCGTGGTGGAGTTCCATCCATGGAATTTCTGAACGGCGTGCCGGTCATCGGCTTTTGCGGCTACAGCGGCTCCGGCAAGACCACCATCATCGAGCGGATCGTTCCCGCGCTGGCGCGGCGCGGCCTCGCGGTAGCCTATCTGAAGCACGATGCGCACGGCCTTCAGGTGGACCGGGTGGGAAAGGACACCGACCGCATTTTCAAAGCGGGGGCGCGGGTGATCGCCGCCGGGTCGCCCGGCGAGGGTTTTTTGCGGACGCAGGGCGGCGAGGAGTTCGTCTGCCCCCCCTCGTTCGCCGAATGCGACATCATCATCGTTGAAGGATACAAAAACGCCCCGTGGGATAAATTTTGGGTTCATCCCCGCATCGGGAGGGAGGATCCCGTAACCGCGGACAGGGTTCTCTACGACATCGGCGGGCATGGATCGCTGCGGCACGATGAAACCGGCAAGATCGCCGACCAAGTGGGTTATTGGCTGATACGGGCGTTGCTGCTGAAGCCGCTCTATGCCGGCATTTTGATAGGGGGGAAAAGCAGCCGGATGGGCCGCCCCAAGGCGTTGCTCCCCGCCGGCAACGCCACGCTGGCGGAGCATGTGTACGGCGTGGTGAAACATCACGCCAACCGCACGTACCTTCTCGGCTCCGGCCCGCTGCCCCCCGCGTTGGCCGAAGCGGAGCGGATCGCCGACCCGCCGGGGTTTGAAGGGCCACTGGCGGGCCTCGTGGCGGCGCACCGGTTCGCGCCCGGCGTCGATTGGCTCGTCTTCGCCGTGGACTTGCCGAATATCGACGACGGCTATGTGGGCCAACTTGTCCGGCGCAAACCGGCGTTCCGGTTCATGGGGCCGCGTTCGGAAAAGGGGGTGGAGCCGCTGGCCTCCTGCTACTCGTCGCAACTGCTGGCCCGCATCGCGCGCGAACATGGCGGCGAGATGTCGATAACCCGCCTCTTCGAAAAATTCGGCGTCAAAGGCGATCCCCGCCTGTTCGACGCCGCCCGCCTCAAGAACCTGAACACGCCGGAGGGAGCGGCTTAATCATTCCCTTCTTTTCCCCCGCGGCGTTTGCATGAATCCCCGCGAGGGCTTACAATCTAAAAAAGTCCAAGGGGTGCGCGGCGCGCAAAAGAAGCGGAAGGGCGGGAATAATGCATATCTCATCGGCGTGGTTTTGGGCGGCCCTCGGAATAATCCTCATTATTATCGAGGTGATGACTTTTACCTTTATCCTTGTTTTCCTGGGGATAGGCGCCATTGTTACGGCCATTACAACAGGATTGGGGCTCACCACGGATATTGGCGTTCAGTTGGCGGTGTTTTCCGCGACATCGGTTATTTCGGCGGTCTTGCTGCGAAAGACCGCCAAAGGACTTTATTTCCGCGATGAGTATAAGTCCGAACAGATTGGCGCAAAGGTAACCGTCATAAACGAAATACCGGCAAGAGGTGAAGGGAGCGTTTTATATCGCGGTTCCAGGTGGATAGCCTTCAGCGATGCGGAGGCGGCCATCCCCGCGGGCGGTACCGTGGAAATAATGGCGGTGGACGGAATACGGCTTAAGGTACGGCCCGCATCGCGGTAATTTTACAAAGGAGGGGTGTTTTATGGTACAGGTTTTCGCTCTTATTGCCATTCTGGCCGTTGTGGCCATTGCCTTTGGCGTAAGTGTGGTCCCGCAGCAAAGCGCGTATGTGGTGGAGCGTCTTGGCAAGGCGGACCGGGTTTTGCAAGCGGGGCCGAATTTCATTATCCCCTTTATAGACAGGATTGCTTATAAGCACTCCCTCAAGGAGCAGGCCATAGACATACCGGAGCAGATATGCATAACAAAGGACAACGTGCAGGTGGGCGTCGACGGCGTCATATTCATCCAGGTCATGGACGCGAAGATGGCATCGTACGGGATAGGGAATTATTATTTTGCGATAACCCAGCTTGCCCAGACCTCCATGCGCAGCGAGATGGGCAAGATAGACCTTGATAAGACCTTTGAGGAAAGGACGACCGTTAACGCGGCCGTTGTCTCGGCCATTGATGAGGCGGCCCGGCAATGGGGCGTCAAGATACTCAGATATGAGATTAAAAACATCAATCCGCCGAAGTCGGTTCTGAGCGCCATGGAAAAGCAGATGCAGGCGGAACGGGAAAAGCGCGCGACGATATTGCAGTCGGAAGGTGAAAAACAGTCCGCGATAAACGTGGCCGAAGGCCAGAAACAGAAAGTTGTCCTTGAATCGGAGGCGGTGCGCCAGAAACAGATAAACGAGGCTGTGGGGCAGGCGGAGGCCATAAAGGCCATAGCGCTGGCCACGGCGGAAGGAATAAAGGCCGTGGCGGGGGCAATACAGGCACAGGGGGGAATAGAGGCGGTTCAATTGCGTGTGGCCGAAAATCTGGTGGAACAATTCGGCAAGCTGGCCAAGGCCGGCAACACCATGATTCTTCCCGCGAACTTTGCCGATATCGGCTCGCTGGTTACGGCGGCGATGAGCGTGGTTAAGCAGCAGAAGTGATATCTTCGATTCCGTGACCGGGCGGCGAAGCGGCGAAGAATCCCTTTCCGGAAAGAGACCCTTCGGTCGCCAACGCTCCCTCAGGGTGGCTGAAGCCGTGGAAGTCCTCGAAAGGGGACACGCGGTGAAATGTAACCGGGAAAAACAGTATAATGTTTTCATGGGAACGGAGCGGCTATTCCATAGGGGAACGATGGGGCTGCCGGATGGCATCGGGGGGCGGGGCATAAAATGACGGGTATCGGAAATGGCATTGGCGGAGCCTTTTCCGCGCCGCCGATTGATTCTTCGTCACTGGAACTGGAGCGGGAGTGCATTCGCCATTTCCATCAAAACCTGATCGGCGTTTTTGCCGCGGTGCCGGTGGGATCCGCGCTCCTTCTGTATATCCTGAAAGACGAAATAGGATCCACCCACCTCCTTGCCTGGTTCGCGCTGATTCTGTTCTGGATGGGGCTCCGCTTTTGGTTTTACCTGGCGTTCCGGCGCCATGCGCGGGAAGCATTTGATACGGTTTTTTGGGGCGGAATGCAGTCTTTCCTCACCATTGTCGCGGGGCTGATATGGGGCGCGGTGCCGCTGGTGTCCTACCCGCCGAATTCGCTTTCGGCACAAATGTTTGTCGTCTTAATGGTGGGGGGGATGGCGGCTGGCGGCACCTTTGCCTATGCCGCGATGCCCCGGACGGCCCAGTTCTTTTTAGTTGTCGCGCTTTTTCCCATTATCGGCGTAAACCTTGCCATGGGAACCGTCGAGCATCTCCCCGTCGGCATCATGCTGGCGATCTATTACCTTGTGCTGGCTGTCATCACGCGGAACAACACCCGCACCATACAAAGCGCCATCGCGCTGGCATTGGAAAACAGGGCGCTGGCGGAGGAGATGAGGAAGGCGCGGGACGGGGCGGAGTCCGCCGTGCAAAAGCTGCGCGTCGAAATCGCCGAGCGGGTGAAGGCGGAAAAGGAACTGATCTCCATTATGGAAGCGCAGCCGGACATGCTCTATGTATACAACTTGAACGGCGCGCTCATCAAATGGAACTCGACCCTTCAAAAATTTTGCGGCCTTGCGCCGGAGCGGTTGATGGAACGGCCGGCGACCGAGTTTGTTTACGAAGAGGACAGGTCTTTGGTAATTGAAGGTATCAAGGAGGTGTTCGAAAAAGGATCCGCCTCCATCGAGGTGCGTATCATACGGCATGACGGCGCATTGGTTTGGCACCTGTGCAATGGCGCGGTGTGGAAAAACGAGGCCGGGGAGCCTATCGGTTTCATAGGGGTCGCCAAGGACATTTCGGAGCGCACAAAGGCGGAAGAAGCCTTGCGCGAGAGCGAACAGCGGCTCCGCCAGCTTTCCGAGGCGGCTTTTGAAGGGATCGTCATCAATATCGAAGGGAAGATTGTCGATTGCAACAGCGCCTTCGCCCGGATGTTCGGCTACGAACCGGAGGACCTCATCGGCACGGTACCGGTTGACCTCTCCCCGCCGGAATCGCGGGCCGTCATCATGGATCATATCAGGCGGGGGAGCGAGGAAGTTTACGATGTGATCGGGCGCAAAAAGGACGGCACGCTGTTTCCCATAGAGTTGCAGGGCCGCTCCATTCCGTACCGCGGCGTGAACGCGCGGGTTACCGCCGTCCGCGACATCACCGAACGCAAAGAGGCGGAGGAGAAACTGAAAGCGGCGAAAGATGCGGCGGAAGAAGCCACGCTGCTGAAAGACAAATTTGTTTCACTGGTGAGCCACGACCTGAAAAACCCGCTCACCACCATGCAGGGATACCTTAAGATACTGCACCGTGAACATGGCGATATGGGCAAAAATGAAGCCAGGTCGATGATTACCGGCGCCCTCGATGCCAGCAACGAGATGCTCAATGTTATCGATGTCCTGCTGGACATAAGCAGGATCAAAACGGGGCAACTGCGGCCCAGTGCCGGTTTGACCGATCTGCATTCCATCGCCGTCAAGGCGGGGTTGGCGTATGCGAATTATGCCGCCGGGAAGCGGGTTGAGATTAAAAATGAGGTTCCCCCTAAAGCCGCCGTTTACGCGGACGAGCATCTTTTGCTGCAAGTCTTCAAGAATCTCCTTTCAAATGCCATAAAATTCTGCCGCGAAGGGGGCAGGGTGCGGATTTACCTGCCGGAACCGGGAACGGTGGCCGTGGAGGATACCGGTACGGGCATCCCCCCATCCCTGCTGCCGAATATTTTCAAGTACGAGATAAAAACGTCAATCTGCGGCACGGCGGGGGAGAGCGGCACCGGCCTTGGCCTGCCGCTCAGCTGCGACATCATGAAAGCGCACGGGGGAGACTTGCGCGTGGAATCGGAAGTGGGGAAGGGGAGCACCTTCTATATCGTCTTGCCGCCCCCTCCCAAAGGCGCCATCCAGGCGTAATTCGCCCCCCCCCCCCACTCTTCCCATCCGTAAAAAACCGGGCGGCCATTTATGTTACTAAGCGTTACGTTTTTTGAAGGTAAACGTATCAATGTTATTGAGTTAATGCAATTGAATATCAAACGGATAACGCTGGAATACGAAGATAAAATTGGATATTATATTCGGTCAAAATAACCTAAAATGGTTATATGTGGGTAATTGCCAAAAAACGGGGATTGAGGCGGAAACATAAGGGCATGCGCAAATGAGGGTTCTGGTGTCCGCCCATTATGCCGAGGTCGCGGCGCGATTTTCGGAATGTATGGGCAATCTCCCCGCCGCAAATCCGCCGCACGAAGTGGTTGGCACCGCTCCGGCCGAGGGTCTTGTCGCCGCCGTTCTTGCCGGCCATCCCAAGGGGAAGGGCTACGATCTTGTTATCGCCGAAGACCAAATCGATGCCCTGCAAGCCGACATTTGCTGGTCGCGCGTGCTGCTGGAGCGGGAACTGGAACCGGCCATCCCATTCGTCCTGTTCGCCGACAGGTTCGACGAGAAGCTGAAAATGGAGGGCGTTCTTCCCGAAAGCGTCGTCCTGCTGGAACTCCCCTTCACGTTCGAGCACCTGACAAAATCGATGGAGCTTAAGTTTGCCGCGGCTATCGCGCGGGAAGAGGCGGGCCGCGCCGCCGCGATAGAGTGGCTTATGCGCGCCGGCGCGGCCAGCGATATTTCCACCGCGATTGACGACCTGTATATGAGTTCGGCGCGGCGGCTGGAGAAATATCTCAGGTATGCCCCGTGGTCCCCGCTGCCCCATCTTGCCCTGGGCAAGGTATATGCCGGATGCAACAGGCACGAACGCGCCATCCCGCACCTTAAGGCCGCCATTGCGCTGGATTTCAGCCGGCAGGAGGCGCACCGCCTGCTGGCGCTCTGTTACCGGCGCACCGGGCAGGCGTTCGACGAGTTGGCGGAGTTGAAGGAGATGCTGAAGGCCGACTCCGTCTCGTCCGATCTGCTGCTGCGCATAGGGGAAGCGGCGCTGCGCGAAGGGGATTATGAATCGGCCGCGGCGTATTTCAAGGAGGCCATCGAGAATTTCATTCCGCCGGGAAAGCCGCGCAGAAAAGCCAAGATGCACGTCGGCCTCGGCAAAGCGCATTATATGGAGGGGGAGGATACCGGCGTTCAGGCAAAGTTTGGAATGGCGAAGACCGAATTCCACACCGCGATGGACACCGACCCCACGCTTATAGCGGCGTACAACAATCTGGTCTTGGCGTACCGCAAGCTGGGGCTGTTCGCCGAGGCGAAGCGGACGATGGAACAGGCTTTGCACATCACGCCGACGGAGGCCGAAGACTGGGCCGGGATTTTCGAGATATACCTCGCCAACGGCGATATGGGAAAGGCGCGGTACGCCCTCCAGCGCGCGGTAAAGATCGATCCGGAAAACCAGCGCATCCTCTGCATGGCGGGCGAAGCATACATCAGGCAGGGGATGTTCCGGGAAGCGATAACCCAGTTTGAGGACGCCCTTGAGACAAACCCTTCGGATGTCCGCCTCTACAACTATCTGGGGATATGCCACCGGCGCCTTATGGAACTCGACGCGGCGGTCAATTACTATCTCACCGCCCTCAAGATAGACCCGGACGACCAGAACATCCATTTCAACCTCGGCAAGGCCCATCTCCAGAACAACCAAAGGGAAAAGGCCGCCGCCTGTTTCAAGAAGGCGCTTGCCATCGACCCCTCCTTCAAGGAGGCCAAAAAAGCCGCCGAGCAGGCCGAGCGCAAGGACGCCTTTGGCGACCAGCGGAACACGGTGAGGTAAGGGGGCATTAGTTTGGAAAAGACGATTAATACCAATCGGGCATCGAATATAGAGTCATCCCCTCCTTTGCAAGGAGGGGATACAGGGGAGGTTTTTTTTACCCCTCCCGCACCTCCCCTTGCAAAGGGGAGGAAATTTTCATCCCGAAGCCGCAAGCATGTCATTCTAAGCACGTTCGCTCCGCTCAGTGTAAACTCCGCGAAGAATCCCTTGGTTGTCATTCTGAGCGCAGCGAAGAATCCCTTTCCGGAAAGAGATCCTTCGCCTGCGGCTCAGGATGACACGCAGCCGGCGGCGCCGGCAGGCCGCACATTCTTGTGTGACGTTGGCGCGGCGGCGCCGGTAGGTACACAATTTATTGTGTACATTGGCGCGGAGCGCCAAGAGAGAGGTCGGCCCTTCGGGCCGATGTACAGACTAAAGTCCGTACCCACCAAGAAAGGGTCGGCCCTTCGGGCCGATGTACAGACTAAAGTCCGTACCCACCAGGAAATGCCGCCACTACGCTGGGGGCAGCATGGATAACGAGAGCCTGAAAAAAGAGGACGGGGCCGTAAACGCCCTTCCACGCCCGCTGATATTGGTGGCGACTGTTGTCGGCGCCCTGTACCTGACGGAAGTGATCATCATGAGTTTCTTCCACGAGTTCGCCGAAACCGCATACTACACGATGGATGCCTTGATCCTCACCACCGTTCTCCTGCCGTTGCTCTACTTTTTTATTTACCGCCCTTTTTCACGGAGCGTAACAGACCTCAAAGCGCTCTCCGGCGCCCTTGAACGGCGGGTGCGGGAAAGAACCGTCCAACTGGAATTTTCGGAAGCGTTGCACCGCGCGGTCATAGCTTCGTCGGCGGATGCCATCATCCGGATAAACAGTGACGGCGCCATCCTCTCCGCCAATCCCGCCGCGCACTATATGTTCGGCTACGGCAAAACCGAGCTTGAGAATAAACATATCTCCCTCCTGCTGCCGGACGGATATGAAAGGGTGTTGGTGGATGGCTTTGCGGCGTCGCTGGACGGGTGGGACGGCCACAGCGCCGCGCCGGTGGCCGAAGCGGTGGCGGTCACGAAATCCGGCAAAAAGCTGATGGTTGAATGCGCCTCTTCCGAGTGCTTGGTGAATTCCGAAATATCGTTCGTCATCGACATGCGCGACGTGTCGGAGCGCAGAAAGGCGGAAAAGGAGCTGATCTCCATCATGGAAGCGCAGCCGGACATACTGTATGTCATCAACACGAAAGGCGCGCTCATCAAATGGAACTCGGCCCTTCAGGAGTTATGCGGCCTCACCCGCGAACAGATGATGGAACGTCCGGCCGCCGATTTCGTTTGCGAAGAGGACAGGCAGGTGGTGTTTGACGGCATCAAAGAGGTGCTCGAAAAAGGGTTGGCCTCCATCGAGGTGCGTTTCATACGGCATGACGGCGCGCTGGTTCCGCACCTGTGCAACGGCGCGGCGTGGAAAAGTCCGGACGGCGAGTTGCTCGGCTTCATAGGGGTGGGCAAGGACATTACGGAACGTAAAAAAGCGGAAGAAACCCTGCGCGAGGGCGAAGAACGCTTCCGCCAGCTTTCTGAGGCGGGTTTTGAAGGGATCGTCATCAACGTCGAAGGGAAGGTGGTGGACTGCAACAGCGCCTTTGCCCGGATGTTCGGCTACGCGCCGGAGGAAATCATCGGCACAATTCCAGTCGATCTCTCCCCGCCGGAATCGCAAGCCGTCATCATGGATCATATCAGGCGGGGGAGCGAAGAAGTTTACGACGTGATGGGGCGCAAAAAGGACGGCACGCTGTTCCCCATAGAGATGCAGGGCCGCGTCATCCTCTACCGCGGCCAAAAAGCCCGTATTACCGCGGTGCGCGACATTAGCGAGCGGGTGAAGTCGGAACAGGCCATACGGGAATCCGAAGAACGCTTTCGCCAGCTTTCCGAGGCGAGCTTTGAAGGAGTCACGATAACGGTTGGTGGAAAGATAGTGGATTGCAACACCTCTTTCGCCCGGAAGTTCGGTTACGCGCGGGATGAGATCATCGGCAAGACTCCCCTCGATCTGGTTCCGCCGGAGTCGTACGCCATCGTGGCGGATCATATCGGGCGGGGGAGCGAAGAGTGTTACGAGGCGGTGGGACTCAAAAAGGACGGCACGCTGTTCCCCATAGAGATACAGGGGCGGGGCGCCGTTTATCACGGCCAAAAAGCGCGGGTGACCTCCATCCGCGACATCACCGAACGGATAAAGGCGGAACAGGCCATACGGGAATCCGAAGAGCGGCTGCGGGTAACGTTTGATAATGCCGCATTCGGCTTGGCGTTTCTCAACCTTGACGGCAAGTTTACGCGGGTAAATGACGCCTTATGCCTGATGTTCGGCTATGCCGAAAAGGAAGTTATCGGGAAATCGTTCCAGGACTTCACCCACACCCTTGATATGGAAATGGGGGAAAAGTTCCTGCGGAAAGTGGCGCGGGGCGAGGCGGTAAAGCGGGAAGTCGAAAAACGGTTTATGCACAGGGACGGCCATGTCATTTGGTGTTCGGTGGCGGTTGCCCTTATAAAAGACGCAAATGGCAGGCCGATGCATCTGTACGTACAGGTTATCGACATCACCGCGCGGAAAGAGGCCGAGAAAACCTACGCCGAGCTGTTTAACGTCATCAGCGACGGACTGGTGTTGCACGAGTTCGATCCCGTCACAAAAAAGATGGGAACCTTCGTCGATGTCAACGACGCGATGTGCAAAAGGCTCGGCTATTTCCGCGCGGAGATGCTGACGATTGGGCCGGATGACATCGACACCGGGGAGACCGTCACCAAGCCGGAAGAGTACGGGTGGCTGGAACGGGAAAATCTTGAGCATGGAAGCGTGCGGTTTGAGCGGGTGCATCGCGCCAAGGACGGGCGGCTGATACCCGTTGAGATCATTTCACGCCAGTTTCCGCTCGGCGAAAAGACGATGGCGCTTTCCGTCGTCCGCGACATCACCGAACGCAAACGGGCCGAAGATAACCTGCGTGCCAGCGAACGAAAGTTCCGTGCCGTGGCCCAATCGGCCGCCGATGCCATCATATCCATCAACGGCGCGGGCGAGATCATCCACTGGAACAAGGGAGCCGAAAAGATGTTCGGCCACGCCGAAAGCGAGGCGCTGGGCAAGCCGGTGGGATTGCTGATACCGAAGCGCTACGATGAGGCGCACCGGCGGGGCTTGGCGCGGGCGACGGCCGGCGGGCCCTACCGGTTAATCGGGAAAACCGCCACTTTGGAAGGGCTGCGGAAAGACGGCGCCGAATTTCCGCTGGAACTCTCACTCGCCGCTTGGGAAGAGGGAGGAAAAACATACTTTACCGGCATCATCCGCGACATCACCGAACGGAAAGCGGCGGAGGAGAAGTTGAAAGCGGCCAAAGAGGCGGCGGAAGAGGCGACCAAGCTGAAGGACAAGTTCGTGTCGCTGGTGTCCCACGACCTTAAAACGCCGCTGGCGTCGATGATCGGGTTTTTACATTTGGTGCGCGATGATTACGCCGAACCGCTGAACGAAGGCGCAAAACTGATATTGGACAGGGCGGCGGAATCCGGCGAAGCGATGGTCCGCCTCATCGACGATCTGCTGACGATAAGCAGGTTTAAAACCGGCCAACTGAAACTGAACAGGCAATTCTTCGATGCGCAATATTTGGGTGTGATAATGGCCGGCAATTATGCCCATCTTGCGCGGCAAAAGGGGATTGAAATTGAGAGCACGATACCGGCAAACAGCCGCGTTTACGGCGACAAGACCCTGCTGGCCGAGGCGGTCCAGAATCTCGTCACCAACGCCATAAAGTTCTGCAAAAACGGCGACCGCATTTCCATATCCCTCGCGGAAGAAAACGCATCAACCATTTGTGTCCGGGATACCGGGCCGGGCATCCCGCCCAATCTGCTGGCCGATCTTTTCAAGTTCGAGAAAAAGACCTCCACACCGGGAACCGCCGGTGAAACCGGCACCGGCTTTGGGCTTCCGCTTGTTAAAAACATCATGGAACTTCACGGAGGGGGGGTGGGGGTGATAAGCGAACCCGGCAAGGGGTGCCTGTTCTGCCTTACACTGCCGTACGTCCGCCCCAAGATTCTTCTGGTGGATGACGACGGGCATGCGCGTCTCCTCCAAACGCTGCAACTGCGGGAGATGAAGGCCGATATCATCGAGGCGGAAAATGGCGAGGATGCGCTGAATAAGATGGCCGGCGTCCGGCCCGATTTGGTTATCACCGATATCCAGATGCCGGTTATGGACGGCCTTGAACTGCTGAAACGGATCAAAGGCGCGCCCGAGACCAAGGATATACCGGTCATCGTGATGATCGGCGAATACGGCATGGAAATACGGGATTCCATTTTCAAATTCGGCGGCGATGATTTCGTAACCAAGAAAATCGACAAAGCCGAATTTTTGCCGCGCGTGAGAAGATTCATCGGATAAATTTATCCGAACCCTTCCTGATTTTCCCTGGCGGGTACATGCTCTCAGCATGTACGTTGGCGCGACAGCGCCAACCCTGTCGGCCCTTCGGGCCGATGTACCCAATAAATTGGGTACCCACCGGGGAGGAAGGGGGGAAGAACTTGAGATACCTTGCGCTCTCGCGTAGTATTTTCGTTATGGAACCTGATTTCTGGCATCAGCGCTGGCAAGAGAACCAGATCGGTTTTCACCAGGAGACCATCAACGCCCATCTTCAGGCGTTCTGGCCCGGACTTGGCGTGCCGCCCGGCGCGGCGGTTTTCGTCCCGCTGTGCGGCAAAAGCTTCGATATGCTTTGGCTCCGCGCGCAAGGGCATCACGTCATCGGCGTGGAGCTCAGCGGGCTGGCGGTGAACGGTTTTTTCAGCGAGAACCGGCTTCAACCAACGGTGGCGCACGAGCCGGGGTTCAAAAAATATTCGGCCGATGGCGTCACCATCTATTGCGGCGATTTCTTCGCGCTTACCGCCGCGCATTTGGCGGCGGCGGGGGCGATGTACGACCGCGCCTCGCTTATCGCGCTTCCGCCTGCCATGCGGGAGCGGTATACCGATGCCATCATGGAAAAGCTCCCCACCGCCGCGCGGGTGGCGCTGGTGACCGTGGAATACGATCAAGGCCGGATGTCCGGCCCCCCCTTCGCGGTCGCCGAGGATGAGGTGGCGCGGCTCTACTCCCCCCGTTTCAAGATCGCCAAACTCTGCGAAGTGGAAATGACGGGCGAAGAACTGGAGCCGTTCAGAAAACGCGGCCTGACCGCAATGCGCGAAAAGGTGTACTGTCTGGAAGGGAAGGGGGAGTAGGGACGCTTTACGCTCCTCTCCGCTCTTGTCATGCCGGTCTTGAACCGGCACCCAGAAATACTTTCAAAGCTCTCTTTGTCTTACGCCCCGCCAAATGCTACAAAGCAAGACCCCGATACGGCGCATTTCCCGCCGTGCGGGATTTAGGCCTGCGCGAAAAGGTGTACTGCCTCGAAGGGGAGGGCGGCTAGGCCGCTTTGCGTCCTTGGTGTATTTCCGCTTAAAGTTATAAGCTTGACATGTAATACCATTCCGCTAATCGAAATTTCCAAGATAAAGGTAGATCATGATGTCGAGCATCAGCCGTCTTTCCGGCTTGGGGTTTCGTTTTCTGCAAACTTCCCATTGAAGCCGCAGGTTTTATTGTATTTCGCCGCTCATTTCAAAAAGACGGAACAGTCCTTGCGGACTGTCCGCTTTTTTCATATAGTTTAGTCATGGATGCGCTGGTTGAAAGAGTCACGCGGAAAATCGCCGAGGCGATACATCCCGATAAAATAATCCTGTTCGGCTCCCGCGCCAGAGGCACCGCCACCGAGGAAAGCGACATCGACCTTGTGGTTATCTACTCCGGTCAGAAAACAAAACGGGAAGTGGAATTGGAAATTGAAGATTTGTTCTTTCCACGCGACTTTTCCATGGATGTTATCGTGATGACTCCCGATCACCTTGAAAGATATAAAAAGATCGCAAATACCCTTGCCCGCGAAGTTGCGGAAACGGGAGTCGTTTGCTATGGATGATGATAAGCGGATTACCATCAAACGTTGGTTTATCAAATCCGAGCACGATATTAAAATGGCGTATGCCGCATTGTTAATGGCCGACCCCCTTACAGATATGGCATGTTTTCACGCCCAGCAGTGCGCGGAAAAATCCCTCAAGGCTTTTCTGGTTTTCCACGACCGGCAAGTCGAGAAAACGCATGACTTGGGAAAGCTGGTTGACGCTTGCGGCAAATTGGATGGTTCTTTTCTTGTGATGCTGCCCGATTTAAGGGGAATGAGTGCATATGCCATTACGGAAAGATATCCGGACGATTGGCGGGAAATCCTGATCGACGAAGCGCAAGAGGCGGTGAAAAAAGCGGAAGAGTGTATGGCTTTCGTCAAAAGCAAAATACCGTTCTGAGCGTTTTCTCCAGCCCCTCTCCCCCTTTTCCCGAAGGAGGTGCGGAATGATTTTTCAATCCGCTCCGGGAATCCCCTTCAAGGGGACAATCGGCCTAACGGGCCGACCCTTCTTGGCGCTGCGGGCATTATAAGGATACAGGTTTTGAAGCTTTCGATGTGCGGGATGTGGGCCTGCGCGGAAAAAGCGACGCCGAAGTGTTCAATTACGCCCAGCGGGAAGGCGTTGAGAAGGCCCCATAAGTCCTAGGGCATTATAACTTTTCATGGATACGATGTTGCTGTCATCCCGGGCTTGACCCGGGACCCAGATATATTATCCAAGCTCTCTTGATTTTCCCGGGAAGCGCCAAGCAGAATCGGCCCTTTGGGCCGATGAGGGAAGTTTTGATAATATTTCTGGGTGCCGGATCGGTGTCCGGCATGACAAAAATGCCGTTTCCATGAAAAGTTAAAATACTCTAGCCGTTCGATTTGACGGCTAAGGGAAGCACAGCCCGTTGCACCCATCACCATTCGTTATTGACTGATTGCGTGATATAAATACGGACGTATCTTACGAATGGGAAAAACAGATGTCCCGGTACGCAACCGGGTATAACGCTGAAAGCACTGTTCAGGGGGATGAATGGCGAGGGGAAAGAAAGAGGAAGGGAAGCAAAAGCCCAAGAAGGGGGTGGAAGCTTCCGGGAAAGTGACCGGGGCGCGGCAAACGGCGCTGGGCGGGATGGAAAGCGGCGGGCGGAAACGGCCCATTGTTCAATATACCCATGATGATAAAGAGCGGCTGAACAATCCCCCGGTTGGGCTGGTGGATAGCGGCACCGATAGCGACGCAGCATCCCCAAAGAAGCAATACGCTTACGATCCGCATATAGACCCCGCCTTGCAGTGGGCCGGGAAGGCGGAGCGCACCTCCTTTGAAATCCCCACCGTTTCATTGCATGTGCATGAACGGATAGACCCGAAGAAAATTATCGAGGCGATAAAGAAAAAGAACGGCGGGCCGCAAACCTCGTTTTTTGATATGCCCGCTTTCAATCCGCCGTTGCGCGAAGCGGTGGAGTTTTACAAGCACAAGCATGGCTGGAGCAACCGCCTGATAGCGGGGGATAGCCTGCTGGTGATGAACTCCCTTTTGGAAAAGGAAGGGCTGGGTGGCCATGTGCAGATGGTCTATATAGACCCGCCCTATGGCATTAAATATGGAAGCAATTTCCAGCCCTTCGTGAACAAGCGGCAAGTGAAGGACGGAAGCGACGAAGACCTCACCGCCGAACCGGAAACCATAAAGGCTTTCCGCGATACCTGGGAGTTGGGAATCCATTCCTACCTGGCCTACCTCCGCGACCGCTTTTTACTCGCCCGCGATTTGCTCGCTGAAACGGGAAGCATTTTTGTGCAAATTTCAGATGAAAACGTCCACCTTGTACGCAATTTAATGGATGAGGTGTTTGGAGTTGAGAATTTTGTTTCACTCATTAGCGTAACCAAGACCAGCAGTGCAACAACTGAATTGCTTGCTGGTGTTGCCGATTACCTATTGTGGTACGGTAAAAACAAAGAATCGATCAAGTATCGTGATCTATTTGAAGTAAAAGAACTCTCACAAGCCACCTCTTATAGTCGCGTTGAACTTTCTGATGGAACTCGCAGACCTCTCACTCCTGAAGAGATTGAAGACATTAATAAATTGCCACAAGACGCCAAGCCTTTCACCTTAGGCGATCTCACTAGCCAACGACCGCCCGGCAGTTTTCCAGTTTTGTTTCGCGGTAAAACATATGTACCTCGAACAAATTTTTGGAAAACAGGTGAGATGGGTTTTAAAAAGTTGATCGATGCGGGGAGAATAGAACCTGTAGGGAATGTGCTTCGCTACGTCCGCTACTTTGGTGATTTTGCAGCAACGGCAAGAAACAATATGTGGACTGACTTTGGAGGAGCGACGGACAAAGTTTATGTAGTCCAAACAAATGCAAAAGTAATTCAAAGATGCCTTCTCATGACCACGGACCCCGGTGATTTGGTGCTTGATATCACCTGCGGTTCTGGTACGACAGCGACGGTCGCGGAACAATGGGGGCGGCGGTGGATAACCTGTGATACCTCCCGCGTCGCCACTGCCCTTGCCAAGCAACGGTTGATGACCGCAACCTTCGACTATTACGAATTGGCGCATCCGCACGAAGGGGTGGGGAGCGGGTTCAACTATAAAACCGTTCCGCACGTTACCCTTAAATCAATCGCCAACAATCCCGAAATAAAAGAGGGGATGGGCAAGGAGCAGATCGAGCGGGCAATCGCAAAATATGCAGAGCAGGAAACGCTCTACGACCAGCCGATAAAAGAAAGCGGCAAGGTGCGCGTTACCGGCCCGTTCACCGTGGAGGCTGTTCCCGCCCCATCGGTTAAATCGATAGACGAAATTGACGGCAAGGAACAGCCGCAAGTGGTAGATGCAACCATCGCCCGGAGCGGCGCCACCCTGCGCCAAAGTGAATGGCGTGGCGAACTGCTCCGCACCGGCATACGCGGCAAACACGGCAACAAAATAGAATTTGAGCGGGTGGAAACATTGCCCGGAACGCGCTGGCTACATGCCGATGCCACCGCTAAAGCGTTTAGGGCTGGGACTTCCCGTGCTGGCGAGCATCTGGGTATCCCGGAGCGGGTGGTCATATCCTTTGGCCCTGAACACGCGCCGCTGGAACAGCGTCAAGTGGAGCACGCCATTCAAGAAGCGCACAAGCTGGTGCCAAAACCAAAAATAATCGTATTTGCCGCTTTCCAATTCGATCCCGAAGCGGCCAAAGACATTGACGAAACCGAGTGGCCGGGTGTTACCCTGCTGAAAGCGCAGATGAACGCCGATCTTTTGACCGACGACCTGAAAAAGAAACGGAGCAGCAACGAAAGTTTCTGGCTTATCGGCCAGCCGGACATCCGGTTGGAAAAAATAAAGAGCGGAGAAGACAAAGGGAAATACCGCATTACTGTTCACGGTTTCGACTACTACAACACCAAGACAGGCAACATAGAATCGGGAGGCCACGACCGGATAGCTATGTGGATGCTCGATCCCGACTACGATGGGCGGTGCATTTTCCCGCGCCAAGTTTTCTTCCCTATGGCGGATGAAAAAGAAGGATGGAGCAAGCTGGCTAAAAACTTGAAAGCGGAGATAGACCCGGAATTGGCCGCCGCCTATACCGGAACCGTCTCCCTGCCATTCGGCGCGGGGGAACACAAAAAGGCGGCGGTGAAAATCATAGACGACCGTGGCATCGAAAGCCTTAAACTGCTCGATGTGGAGTAAATTTAGGAGGAACAATGGGAAAACCGCATATCGAATTGCCTAAAGAGACGATTTCCGCTTTTTGCAAAAAATGGCATATACGCAAGCTTTCCCTTTTCGGCTCCGTTTTGCGGGATGACTTTGGCCCCGAAAGCGACATTGACATGCTGGTGGTCTTTGAGGAAGACCATCTGCCGGATTTGATCACCCTCTCAGGGATGGAATTGGAGCTTGGCGACACGCTGGGACACAAGGTTGACCTGCGGACGCCGGAAGACCTAAGTCCCTATTTCCGCGAAGAAGTAGTGAGTGCCGCCGTGGAGCAGTATGCCGCGTAAGGAGGACTTCATCCGTATCCGCCACATGCGGGATGCGGCGAATGATGCGCTGACGATACTTAATGGGAAGACAAGGGAGGATTTTGACAAGGAGATCACGCTCCGCCTTTCGGTCTTCCATTGCATTGAAATAGTCGGGGAGGCCGCTTCGCGGGTTTCTAGGGAAACCCAGGAAAAATATCCGTCCGTTCCGTGGCGGAAGATAGTGAACATGAGGAACCGGATAATCCACGTGTATTTCGACATAAACCACGACATTGTTTGGAAAACAGCCGTCGAGGCCCTGCCGCCCCTGATGGCAACGCTGAACACAGTACTCCATGATGAGGGGGCCGGGCAGTAGCGATGCTGTATGACCAGATAGACCAGCTTATTCTTAATCCCCCTTACGTTGAGCCGAAAGAACACTGGAAGTACATTCCGGAAGAAAAGAAATTTTCGCGCGAACAGCGGCGGCGGCCCGCCGGATACATAACCGCCACGCCGGGGCGAAAATCTTTTGACGATCCCGGCATCTTCAACGAACTGCCGATGGTGAACGCCATCCGGGAGCGGGTGAACAGATGGCGTGAGGGTGGCTATCAGGGAGTAACCGGCGTTACCAAGCGGCTGTTGGAACATTGGAATGACCCGGAGCAACGCGAGGGGCGGCGTTTTTTCTTCTGCCAACTGGAAGCTATAGAGACTATCATCTGGATGGCGGAAGCCCCCGCTAACGAGCGGGTGGGGATAGAAATACCCGGCGACGGCGGCCAGTTTATGCGCCTTTGCACCAAGATGGCGACCGGCACGGGTAAAACCATCGTAATGTCCATGCTGATCGCGTGGCACATCCTGAACAAGGCGGCTTACCCGCAAGATAAGCGATACAGCAAACACATTTTTATAGTCGCGCCCGGCCTCACCGTGCGGGAGCGGCTTCGGGTATTACAACCAAGCGCGGAAAACAGCTATTACGACCAGTTCAACATCGTACCCCCCGGAATGCACGATCAATTGCGGCAAGGGAAGGTGCTGATACACAACTGGCACTGCCTTATGCCGCTTGACCCCGGCGCCGGCCCCAAAGTGGTGAAGAAAGGGGCTGAAAGCGACAAGGCATTTGCCAAGCGTGTGCTGGATGACATGGCAAAAACCGAAAACATTGTGGTTATAAATGACGAGGCGCACCACGCATGGCGGGTGCCGCCCAAAGAGCGGCTAAAAGACGTGTTGAAAGAAGATATTGAAGAAGCGGCCATGTGGGTGGGCGGCCTTGACCGCATCCACAAGACCAACAAGATACTTGCCTGTTATGACCTTTCGGCAACGCCGTTTGCCCCCACGGGCAAACGGAATGAAGAGGAAACGCTTTTCGGCTGGATCGTAAGCGACTTCGGCCTGTACGACGCAATTGAAAGCGGGCTGGTAAAAACCCCCCGCGTGGTTGTACGGGATGACGGAATGCCGGATGCGGGGAACTACAAATCCAAGCTGTACCACATCTATATGCAGGACGGCGTGAGTGACGACCTCACCCGCCGCGCGGAAGAGCATGAACGATTGCCCGACCTTGTGACCAACGCATATTACCTGCTGGGGAAGGATTGGCTTGAAACCAAGAAGAAATGGGATGAGAACCGCGCCCTTGTCCCCCCGGTAATGATAACGGTGGCCAACCGCACCGAAACGGCGGCGCGGGTTAAATACTCCTTCGACCACGGGAAAATCAAAATCGAGGAACTGTGCGCTCCGGAAAAGACGCTTCATATCGACAGCAAAGTATTAGATAAAGCGGAAGCGCGTGAAGAGGCCGTTGAAATCAAGGATGAGACCGAAGAGGACGAGGAAGATTCGCCAAAAAAGGCTTTGACCAAAGTGCAACAGGCCGAACAACTGCGCCGGATGGTGGATACGGTGGGACAAGCCGAAAAACCCGGCGAGGCAATCCAAAATGTGATCTCCGTGGGGATGCTTTCCGAGGGATGGGATGCTAAGACCGTCACCCACATCATGGGATTGCGCGCCTTCACCAGCCAATTATTGTGTGAACAGGTGGTGGGGCGCGGATTGCGGCGCACCTCTTATGAAGTAAACCCGGAAAGCGGACTGCTGCAAGCGGAGTATGTAAATATTTTTGGGATACCGTTCAGCTTTCTTCCGCATGAAGGGGGAGAGGGACAACCACCTCCGCCGCCAAACCCCAAAACGGAAATCAAGCCGATTTCCGAAAAAGCCCGGCATGAGATAAGCTGGCCGAACATCGTCCGCATAGACTATGAATATAAGCCGGTGCTTACGCTTGAAACGGAAAAACTGAAGCCGCTGGTGCTGAACGCGGCGGAAACGCGGACTATCGCGGAAATGGCCCCTATCGTCGGCGGTCAACCGGCTGTGACAAATCTTGAGCAAATTACGCTTGAAGAACTGGCGGCCCGGTTTCGTATGCAACGCATCATCTTTGAAACGGCGCGCGACGTTTATGACCAGATGCGGCCCCAGTGGAAGGGAAACCGGGAATATCTGCTGGCTCAGCTTATCAAACTGGTGGAAAAATACGCGGCAAGCGGCGCTATCCAAATTGACCCGCCGCTTTTCAATCGGGATGAACTGCGGCGGCGCATTGTTATCATGCTGAATATGGGTAAAGTGGTGCAGCATGTGTGGGAGGCCATCAAGTGCGGGAACGCTCAGACCGTTAATCTGGTTTTTGATCCGGAACGCCCCATCCGCCGGACGGGGGATATGCGCCCGTGGTACACCAGCAAGCCGAATGAGTATGCCCGCCTATCGCATGTGAATTTTTGCGTTTTCGACAGCACATGGGAAGCATCGGAAGCATACGCGCTGGACAGGAACGATAAGCTGGTTGACGCATGGGTGAAAAACGACCATTTGGGCTTTGAGATTCTGTATATCTATGAAGGGGTGGTGCGGAAGTATCGGCCCGACTTCATAATCCGCTTGAAGGATGGCGTTCACTTGGTGTTGGAAGTATCCGGCGAAGCCACAAATGAAAAACGGGCCAAACAACAGGCACTTGATGAATGGATTAACGGCGTGAATGCCCACGGCGGATTTGGGAAGTGGGCGCGGACGGAATCCCGCCATATCAGCGAGATCGAAAGTATCTTGAAGCGGCATTACAACACGCAGAACAAAGCAGATGCGTAACGCCTTATAGCTTCCCGCATATCCTTCGTGCCACGGGGGCCGCTTTGCGCTACAATAAAAAGATATGCAAAATACCCAAGAGCGCCGGAATCGGCAAAGCGGCGGCGAAGCCTGCGAAGCCGGCCGCATGCAACCCGGCGCGGAAGTCCGCTGTAGCGGAGATGTGAAACTCATCCTCGCCCCGATGGCGGGGTTCAGCGATCAGCCGTTCCGCCGCGTCGCCCGCCTCTTCGGGGCCGACGAGGTGGTGACCGAGCTTATCAGCGCCAACGCCCTCGTGCGCGAAAACAGGAAGACCCACGGCATGGCCGCCATTCACGAGGGCGAGCGGCCGGCCTCCATCCAGATTTTCGGGTCGGACCCGGCGGTGATGGCAGAGGCGGCCCGGCGGGTGGAGCACCTTCAGCCGCTGTTCATCGACATCAACATGGGTTGTCCCGCGAAAAAAGTAACCAGGAACGGCGCGGGCGCGGCGTTGCTGGAAAACCCGCAACACGCCGCCGCCATCGTGAAAGCGGTGGTGGACGCGGTAAAAACCCCCGTCAGCATCAAGATACGCACCGGCAAGCACGGCGGGAGCAAAACCGGACTCGACGTTGCCCGCCTTGCCGCCGACGCCGGCGTGAATCGGATCACCGTACACGCCCGCACCGTGGCGGACGCATTCAGCGGTCCCATCGACTACGACGCGGTGGCCCGTCTGCGCGCCGACCTGCCGCGCATCGAGCTTATCGGAAACGGCGACATCCATTCCGCCGCCGACGCGCGCCGGTGGCTGGAGCGGACCGGCGTCGACGGCCTGATGATCGGACGCGGCGCGGTGGGGCATCCCTCCGTCTTCGCCGCCATCAAGCGCGGCGAACCGGCGCCCGCCGTGGAAGATTCGGCCACCATCCTGCAACACATCGTCTGGATGGAAGAATTTTTCGGCGCGCGGCGCTGCATCGGTCCGTTGCGCGGCCACATGATGTATTACTCGAAGGGATTGACCGATGCCCGGCGCTTCCGCCAGGAAGTGACTGAATTGGAGGATTTGGCGGATTTGAAAGAATTGGCGGAAAAATATTTCAATAAAAAAGCGGAGCAATGCGCGGCTTGAAAAAAAGGGAGGACGCATGAATCTGGAAATTTTTCGTGAGTATGACATTCGCGGCGTGGTGGAGAAAGACCTCACCCCCGATGTTGTTGAAAAACTTGGCCGTGCATTCGGCTCGCGTGTGATAGGCGCGAAGGGCAAGACCGTAGCCGTAGGGCGCGATGTCCGGCTTTCGGGCGATATGCTTTTCGCGGCGCTTTCCAAAGGACTCACCGCCGCTGGCTGTGATGTCGTTGATATCGGAAGGGTTCCGACTCCGGCGCTCTACTTCGCGGAATACCACCTGAAAACCGATGGTGCGGTGATGATTACCGGCAGCCACAATCCTCCTGAATTCAACGGCTTCAAGTTGATAATCAACAAGGTGGGTTTTTGGGGCAAGCAGATACAGGAAATCGCCCGCGAGATGCAGGCGGGGAAGTTCACCACAGGCAAAGGCATTGTAAAAAAAGCGGATGTCATCAATCCGTACATCGAAATGGTGAAGGGGAAAATAAAACTCTCCCGCAAAATCAAGGTGGTGATCGACAGCGGCAACGGCTGTGGCGGATTGCTTGCCCCCCGTCTTTTCAAGGAGATGGGATGCGAAGTCGTCGAGCTTTTCAGCGAACCGGATGGCCGCTTTCCCAACCACCACCCCGACCCCACAGTGCTGAAAAACACCCTCCAACTGCGAGAAGCCGTTGTAAAACATGGCTC
Source organism: Nitrospinota bacterium (assembly GCA_016217735.1). Classification (NCBI taxonomy): domain Bacteria; kingdom Pseudomonadati; phylum Nitrospinota; species Nitrospinota bacterium. Next base: position 36,050 of record JACRGQ010000027.1, on the reverse strand, counting down.
TGCCATCGGTATCGGTTATGACGGCGACGCCGACCGGATCGGGGTGGTGGACGAAAAGGGGAACCTGCTCTACGGCGACCAAGTGCTGATGATTTTCGCCCGCGATCTCCTTTCACGCCGCAAAGGGGCGAAGGTGATATTCGACGTGAAGTGCAGCCGAAACCTGCCACAATGGGTTGAAAAACATGGCGGTATTCCTATTATGAGCGCCACCGGACACAGCATCATCAAGCAGCGGATGCTTGACGAAGGTGCGCCATTGGCGGGCGAAATGAGCGCCCACATCTTTTTTGGCGAGGACTACTACGGTTACGACGACGCCATTTTCGCCACCGCTAGGATGCTGAAAATCATTGATAACGCTAGTGAACCGGTGAGCGCCTTCCTGAAAGACGTGCCACATATGGAGAGCACCCCCGAAATCCGCGTGGAATGCCCCGACAGCGAAAAATTCGCTATTGTGAAAGAACTGGTGGAGTATTACCGCGCTAAGTACAAAGTTATTGATATTGATGGCGTTAGAATTGATTTTGCCAGCGGGTGGGGGCTCATTCGCGCCTCCAACACCCAGCCGGTGCTGGTGATGCGTTTCGAAGCGGAAACAAAAGACGCGCTCGAACGCTACAAGCGGGAAGTGTACGAAAAACTCATCACATTCGGGCCGTTAAAAAACACCGAACCCTTTTGACAACAGCTAGATAGGGGCAACGGCACTGACATGATGGATTTCGCGTATGGCTCGGATGAAAAATATTTTCGGATGGTCCGGTCACGCCTTTTTATCTTCGCCGGTTTCATCCTTACCGTGTTCCTTGTTCTGCTGATCCGCCTATGGTATCTGCAGGTTATACAAGGGGATGACCTGAAGGAACTGGCCGAAAGCAACCGTTTGCGCCAAATACCGCTGCCGGATTACCGCGGGACAATCTATGACCGGTCCGGGGTGGAACTGGTGAGCAGCCGCGCATCGTTCAACATCGTGATCATCCGCGAAGACATGCCCGATTTCGGCGCGGTCATGGATAAGCTTGCCACGCTCATCTCCTTCAACAAGGAAGATACTATGCGTAAAATCAAAGCGTTGCAACCATTCCAAGCTTACGTTCTGGCCCATGACATCAGCCGCGACGATGCCGCCCGGCTGGAGGAACACCGTTACGAACTGCCGGGGGTCTCGCTTGATGTGAGGCCTGTCCGCAGCTACAGGTATGAACGTTTCAGCTCGCACTTGCTGGGCTATCTGGGGGAAATTTCCAAGGATCAAATCGGCCAGGGTTTTTACAAGGATTACCGCAAAGGGGATTTTATCGGCAAGTTCGGCATCGAGAGAAGTTTCGAGCCGTTGCTGCGCGGCCAAAAGGGGGTCAACATCATCGAAGTGGATGCCACGGGCCGGGAGTTGAAGATGATCAGGCGCATCCCTCCCGGCGCGGGAACCGATCTTTATCTTTCCATCGACTATAAAACGCAATTTGCCGCCGAGCAGGCGATGGAAGGGAAAAACGGCGCTGCGGTGGCTATCAATCCTAAAACCGGCGAGATACTCGCGATGGTGAGCCATCCGGATTTCAACCCCAACGAGTTCGCCAGCGGGGTGGAAACCGAGTATTGGCGCAGCCTGCTGAATGACGAGTATCATCCGCTGAACAACCGTGCCATACAGGGGGTCTATCCTCCCGGATCCACTTTCAAATTTGTGATGACCGCCGCGGGCCTGAAAGAAGGGGTGATCGATGAAAACACGGCCTTCAATTGCAATGGCTCATTCCGGCTTGGGCGGCGCGTTTACCGCTGCTGGAAAAAAGCGGGACACGGCAATATGACCCTGACGCACGCGCTGGAGCAAAGCTGTGACGTCTACTTTTACAACGTCGGGCTGCGTTTGGGGGTGGACAAGATTCACGATATGGCGGTGAAGTTTGGTTTGAGCCAACGCACAGGCCTTGGCCTCGACCATGAAAAGGGGGGGCTTATCCCGAACACCGCATGGAAGGAGAAATACCGGAAAGAGCCGTGGATCGCGGGGGAAACGCTTTCGGTGGCGATCGGACAAGGATACAATCAGGTAACACCGATACAGATGGCCCGCGCGGTTGCGGCCGTGGCGAATGGCGGCTGGATGCCGAACCTGCGGCTGACCCGCTTGGGAGAACATGAAGCGGCCACACCCGAAGCGCTTGGGGGACAGCATACGGGTCTTTCGCAGAAAAATGTCGGCCTTATCAAAGAAGGGCTCGAGATGGTGGTTAACTCCGAACGGGGAACCGCTTTTTGGAGTTGCCGCGTTCCACATATCCGCGTGGCGGGGAAAACCGGCACCGTGCAGGTGGTGAAATTGAAAGAAGGGGAACACAACCTCGATCCCGACAAGCTTCCCGAAAAGTTCCGTGACCACGCGTGGTTCGTGGCCTTCGCCCCGGTGGAGGATCCGCAAATAGCGGTGGCCGTTATCGTGGAGCACGGCGGCCACGGCGGCACGGCGGCCGCCCCGGTGGCCCGCGCCATGTTCACCGCGTACCTTGATGCGATGATAAAGGCGGCGGAGGCCCGGAAGACCGAGGCTCCGCGAAAGCCGGTTTCGTAAAGATGAACGAAAACTCCACGCTCGGCGATAAATGGTTCGGCCTGTTCGACTGGCCTCTGTTCCTGCTGGCGCTGTCGATTTCCCTGCTCGGCGTGTTCGTGATCTATAGCGCGAACTTCGCCAGCGATTCGGCGGCGTTCCGCGGCTTGTATCTCAAGCAGCTTGAGTGGAATATCTACGGCATTATTCTGATGTCCGGCGTGGCGATGATGGACTACCGTATTTGGGAGCGCCCCGCCTATCTCTTCTATATCATTTTCCTTGGCCTGTTGGTGGCCGTGTTGGCCGGAGGGCGGGTGATCGGCGGTTCGCAGCGGTGGCTCGGGTTCGGCGGCCTTAACGTGCAGCCCTCTGAAATGATGAAGGTGGTTCTCATCATGGCCCTGACCAAATATTTCAATTACGCGCGGGAGCTTGCCGAAGAGCTGGGATTCAAGCAGCTTCTTGTGCCGGCCATCCTCACGCTCATCCCGGCGCTCCTGATAGCCAAGCAGCCGGATCTTGGCACCGCAAGCGTGCTTATCGTCATTTTTTTCGCGATGGCGTTCATCAATGGCATCAGGAAAAATGCGCTCATCGCCATCATCATCGGCATGATGGTGCTTGTTCCGGTCGGCTGGTTCAACCTGAAGGATTACCAGAAGAACCGCGTATTGGCGATGATTGATCCCACCACCGATCCGCTCGGCACCGGCTATCACACCATCCAGTCCAAGATAGCCATCGGCAGCGGCGGTTTTTTGGGCAAGGGGTTTTTCGCCGGCACACAGAGCAAGCTGAACTTCCTGCCTGAAAAACACACCGATTTCATTTTCGCCGTATACGCCGAAGAGGTCGGCTTTTTAGGGGTATTCCTGCTGCTCATCCTGTTCGTATCCCTCGTGCTGCGCATGATGGACCTCATCATCAATTCGAAGGACCGCATTGGCAGCCTGCTGGCGGCCGGCATCACCGGCATGATCGGTTTTCACTTCCTGTATAATGTCAGCATGACCATCGGGATCACCCCGATTGTCGGCATCCCCCTGCCGTTATTTAGTTATGGGGGTTCGGCCCTGCTCACCAACTACGCGGCGCTCGGCATCCTGATCAGCATACGAATGAGGAGATTCCGCCATGATTAGCCACCCCTACGAACCGTTTTTGGATGAAGCGCACAACCCCTCGCAGTATGTGGGGAACGAAGTGCGCGCCGTGGTGAAGGAGAAGGGGCGCGTTCGCTGCCGCGTGGCGTTATGTTTTCCGGAACTGTACCGGATCGGCATGTCGCATCTGGGCCTCAAAATCCTTTATTCCGTCGTGAATAACGCCGAGGGGCTTTGGGCCGAGCGGTTTTTCGCGCCGGAACCGGACATGGAGGCGTTGCTCCGCCGCGAGGGACAGCCGCTCCGCTCCCTTGAATCGCACGACCCGCTTAACGCATTCGATATCGCCGGCTTCAGCATCTCCACCGAGCTTTGCTTCACCGAGATACTGGCGATGCTTGAGCTTGGCAAGGTGCCGCTGGAGGCGGCGGAGCGCTCCGAAGCCGACCCGCTGGTGATCGGCGGCGGGGCGTCGGTTTTCAATCCCGAACCGGTGGCGGCCTTCTTCGACCTTTTTGTGATGGGAGACGCCGAAGAGGTTTTGCCGCTGCTGGCCAACCGCTATGCCGAACTGAAAGCGCGAAAAACGGAGCGGAAAGAAATTCTGCGCTCGCTGGCCGATATCGAGGGGGTTTACGTCCCGTCGCTTTTTAACGTGACATACGACGGCCCCCGCGTTGCCGCCATCACGCCGGTGGCCGCGGGGTTGCCGGAGCCGCGCCGCGCGATTCTCAAGGATCTTTCGCAAAGTCCGTTTCCGATGGATATGGTGATTCCCTACGGCCAGCCGGTGTTCGACCGCCTGACGGTGGAGATCGACCGCGGCTGCACCGGCGGCTGCCGCTATTGCCAAGCGGGGATGACCTACCGCCCGGTGCGCGAACGCCGTCCGGAAGAAGTCCTGGCGATCATCGACACGGCGCTCAAGAAAACCGGCTATGACGACGTATCGCTCGCTTCGCTCTCCAGCGGCGACTACAGCAACATCGAGCCGTTGGTGACGATGCTGATGGATAGAACCGCGCGGGAGAATATCTCCGTTTCGCTGCCGTCGCTCCGCTCCGGCACGCTCACCGCGCCGCTCATCCGGCAGATCGCGCGGGTGCGCAAAACCGGTTTCACCATCACCGCCGAAGCGGGGAGCGAACGGTTGCGCCGCGTCATCAACAAAAAGATCACCAATGAAGAGATTATTGAAACCGCCCGCAAGGTGTTGGCCGGGGGGTGGCGGCAACTGAAGCTTTATTTCATGATCGGGCTTCCCACCGAGACCGATGATGATGTGGAGGGGATTGTCCGGCTGGTACAGGATATCAACCGCCTGCGCGAGGGGAACCATAAATTCCAGAACATCAATGTGGGGGTGGGCCAATTCGTTCCCAAAGCCCACACGCCGTTCCAGTGGGAACCGATGCAGGCGATGGAAGAGAACATGCGCAAGAAGATGATGCTCACCGACGCGTTCCGCAGGATGCGGGGGGTGCAGCTCAAGGGGCACGACGTGGAGATGAGCTGGATGGAAGGGGTCTTTTCCCGCGGCGACCGGCGGCTGGCGGCGGTGGTGCGGCGCGCCTATGAGAAAGGGTGCCGCCTTGACGGCTGGAGCGAATACTTCAAGCTTGACGCGTGGCGCGCGGCATTCGCCGAATGCGGGGTTGATCCGGACGAGTACGCCCTGCGGCGGCGCGGCCTTGACGAAACCTTGCCGTGGGATCACCTCGATATCGGCATTGCGAAAAAATACCTCAAACGGGAGTTGAAAGACGCTCTCGCCGAAGTTGTCACTACCGACTGCCGTTTCGACAAATGCCTGGGCTGCGGTCTGCCGGCCAACGATAACGTGATTTATCCGCCGTCCACCGTGCCGCCGGTTTCCCCCGCGCCGCACATCGAAGGGGAGACCCCGGTGTTTAAGTACCGCCTCACGTTCCGGAAAGAGGGGATGGCCCGCTACCTGGCGCATCTGGAGATGCTCAACGGCTTTTCCCGCGCGCTTCGGCGTGCCGCCCTGCCGGTCGCCCACAGCGGGGGATTTCATCCGCATATCAAGATGGCGTTTGGCACCGCATTGCCGGTCGGCACGGTTTCATTGTGCGAGATGGTCGATATCGACTTCGAGCATCCGGTGGAACCGGCCGTGATAGTCCAGCGGCTCAACGCCGAGCTTGAACGGGGGATTACCATCGAGGGGGCCGAACTGAGAACGCCGCCGTACCGCTCCATACAATCCGCCACCGAAAAAACCCTCTGGACGATGACGGATACCGGACCCGAAGAGCCCGCCATCGAGGCGGTGAAAGCGGCGTTCGACGGCATCGAGGGGCTTACCGTTATTTCCCTTGAACGGGAGGGGGAGAAGGCGGTGCTTCGCTTTGAAAGCACACTGGAAGGGTTTTGGGGAAAACTCCGCGCGGCGCTCCCCGGATTCCGGCTGACCGGGCTGCGCAAGATGGTGAAGTACGGCGCGGTTATGAAGGTTCCCGCGCAAAAAGTCTCCTCCGCCGTTTCTTGACCGGGTAGATGCCGCCGCGATTATGGTAAAATGAAAACATGAAACAACTTGTGATGCTCCTTTTGATTCTGGCCCTTTCCGCTTCCGTCCGGGCGGCGGAACAAATCCCCGTGGGCGCGGCGGACAAAGACGCGTTGTATGAGAGCCTCATTTCGGACATGGCCTGCCTGTGCGGCTGCGGCACCACGCTGAAGACCTGCCCGCATGAGAATTGCGACAAAGCCATTCCGGCGCGCAAGGAGATATGCCAGATGGTGGATAGCGGCACGCCCCGGCAGGAGATCATAAACCAAATGGTGAAAAGCCGCGGCGAAGCGATTCTCGCGGCCCCCACTTTTAAGGGATTTAATGTGATGGCGTGGGTAACGCCGTTTGTGGCGATTGTCGCCGTCGGCATGTTGGTGGCGATGATCCTCAAGCGGTGGAGCGGCAACCGCGCCGCGGTTTCCCCGGACGCCTCCCCCAAGAAAACGGCGGAGAGCGGCGAAGGCGACCCCTATTTGAAAAAAATGCGCGATGAATTGGATAAATACGAAGAATGATTACCATAGTTGAAGTGTTGTTGGCGCTGGCGGTGATGGCCGCTATCGGGTATCCGCTGTTTGTCAAACCGTCGCTTGCCGAAGGGGAAGTGGATGAAGGAGACGAGCGGCACAAGCTGCTTTCCGCCAAGGAAGCGGCGTTTGTGGCGCTGAAGGATCTTGAATTTGATTACAAGACCGGCAAGATCGACGAAGCCGATTACGCCGCCCTGAAGAGCCGCTACGAGGCGGAGGCGGTGAAGGTGATGAAGCGTCTGGATAACGCCCCCAAGGAACAGCCAGCCGCGCGTGCCGGTGAAAAGGCCCGTTTCTGCTCCGATTGCGGCGCGAAGGCCGATGCGGGCGACCGCTTCTGCGCCTCCTGCGGCCAGCCGATCAAAAAGTAACGCCGCGCCGCCCCTTTTTTTGTCATGCCGGACACCGATCCGGCACCCAGAAATAGTATCAAAGCTTTCTTGCCGCCCCGCGGCAATGTACATGCCAAGAGCATGTACCCACCTAAAGAACTTACTCCTCCGCTGGTTGGTAGCGGAGCAGTTTGTTCAGGTGGCGTTTTTCCCACGCCTTGGCCATTTCGTAAAACTTGAATCCCCGTTCCAGTTCGCGGAATCCGCGTGTATGCATCTTGCCGCGCTTGCGGCCGATCCCTTCCACCGTGTGGAGGTATTCGTGAACCATCTCGTGGTGCACCACGCTTTCCAGGTAGAAGAGAGGTGTTAGCCCGGTATCCAGCACCGGGTGGATGCGTATCAGCTTCCGCTCGAAAGTATAGGTGCCGAAGGTGATGGAGCGTTTCACGCCGAAGGCCCTGCGTCCCCAGGTGATGTGGCCGGCAAGCTTTTCGCCGAAATATTCGGCGTTGAGCTTGCGGTAGATATCGCGCAGATCATGGTGCTTGCCGCGGGTGACGATGCGGATTGCCCGCGGTTCCCGCGTGCTTTCTATTGTCCGCACAAAATCTTTGATGCTTTGCGGCGCTTTATGTCCGCGGAGGAGGAATGTCACGAGGTCGCCGAGCAGTTGCTGGCCCGCGGTGGCGAAGCTTTCGTGCACACGGAGCACCGGCAGCCCGTTCTTGCGCCGCAACGAGATCATCACCCGCCGGTTCACGGTCCAGATGAGCCGCAGGTTGCGTCCCAACGCTTCCCGCATATGCCGTTCGAATGCGTTCCGCCAGAGCAGCACGGTCAGCCCGGCTTATTCACGGCGTTGCCGTTCATAATCCGGTAACCGCCGATCTTTTGAAAATTATCGCGTTGGCTTGCATTTTTCTCAGTCAACATACTTTAGTATGTTTCTCTCGAAAAATCCATCGCCGCCGCGTCTTTTCAAAAGCTTGACGGTTTTCCCGCTTTATTCTGTGAATAAAGCGGGTCAGCCCCGGCCGCCCAATTGGTATTTCCGCACCGCTTCGTTGTGCTCTTTGAGGGTGGCGGAGAAGTGGTGTTTTTTAACCTTGCCCATCGCCACGAAGTAAAGATAATGCGCCGAAGCGGGAGCGTACGCCGCTTCCATGGCGCCCATGCCGGGGTTGGCTATCGGGCCGGGGGGGAGGCCCCGGTAGCGGTAGGTATTGTAGGGTGAATCGATGGAGAGGTCTTTCTTGCGGATGTTGCCGTCGAAATCCGGCATGGCATATATCACGGTTGGGTCGGCCTGCAACGGCATGGCGCGGCGCAGCCTATTGTAAAACACGGCGGCGATGAGCGGGTATTCATCCGGCCCGGCCGCCTCTTTCTCCACGATGGAGGCGAGGGTGACGATCTGGTGCAGCGTGGCGGTTTGGCCTTGGTATTTCCGGCGCAGGGGCGCCGTTTTTTTCGTGAAGGTGGCAAGCATCGTTCGGACGACGGCGGAACCGCCGGCTTCCTTGCGGAAGTGGTAGGTCTCCGGCATCAGGTATCCTTCGGCGCTGGCGGCATTGATGGCAAATTCGTCAAGCAACTTTTTGTCGGCGGCGGCCTTGAGGAAATCCGCGGCGGAACAAAGACCTTTGGCGGCGGCCAGTTCGGCGATCTGCCTCATGGTGAATCCTTCCGGCACGGTGAAGGGGTGCAGTTTCACGCGTCCTTCGGCAAGCTGGCGGAGCAGTTCGACCGGTTTTTGGCCCGGGTCGAGTTCATATTCTCCCGCTTTAAGATTGTTGCCCAGCCGGTGCAGTTTCGCCACGATGATGAACGCGGCGGCTGATTTCACCGCGCCGGCCGCCTCCAGCATCTTGGCCGCCTGTGAAAGGTGCATGCCGGGCGTTATCGTTGCGGTTACCGCGCCGTGCGTGGCGGCGGCGGGCGCGTTGATCTCCTTCAGGGCGGCGAACAGCAACAGGATCAGAACCAGAAATGCCGCGCCCGCCAGGGCAAGCAGTTTTTTCATGCGGGAACGGTCATTGTCATGACGGTTCCACGGCTAGTAACTGTAGGATGTGCCGAGGAATATCATCAGGCTGTTTTCGGTCATGGTGCCGCTGGCGGTGCTTGCGCTGTTGATCCAGTGCTGGCCAGTGCCAAAGCTGTCGGTAAATCCGAAGGTGAGGGAGGTACCCTTCACGAAATAGCTGCCGCTGAGGGAGAGTCCCAGCAGGTCGATATGTTCCGGGTCGGCGGCGGTGGCCGGCGCTTTGGTGTTTGCCCGGTCGGTGAAAAGACCGCAGCGGATGGCAAAGGAGGGGGAGGTGTAGTATTCCATCCCAATCGCGGCGTTGACCACCGGCTGGCGGTCGAGCCATATAGTGTCGGTGACGGGGCTGGTGTAGGAGATATCCCCGGAGATCAGCAGCGCGTTTGACGGGAAGTAGGCGGCGCCGATTTTGGCGGTGTAGGGGTAGTTTGCTTTTTCACTGATGCGCGCCACGGCGAAGGAGGGGTTGGTGGTATACGTCCCGCTGGGCGTTTTTTCCGTTTGCTGGATATAGATGCTGGAATCGAGGAGGAGCGTCTGCGTTACGGTGAAGCCAATGGAATACTTGCCATTTTCGGGGGAGTAGAGCACTCCGGCAATGGGGCGGAGTCCCTGCTCCGTCAGGTTGGCAACGCTGTTCTGCCACCGGCGGGTGCCATCGGCGTAAAACTGGAAGCTATTATTGGAAAGTTTGTATCTTTTATAGTGGAAGTACAGCGTGACGCCCACCTTGAGATCTTTGGAAGCGTCCCAGGCTATCGAGGGGCCGATGTTATAGACGTTGTATTCCTTCAGGTAGTTGATGGTCCATTCGTCAATCACCGGCGTGGGGTTGGGAAAAGTCTGGTTCTGTTCTTCCAGCAGCGAATCCTGCACGGCATAGGAGAAGCCGATGGTGCCGTAAGGGGAGTGTTGCACGACGCCGAAAAAGTTTGGCTGGAGGTTGTCCGATTTCCGTTCGTAGGCGAAATTCAACCCCGCGTTATCATATTTTTTGGTGATGCGCGTCCACGCGTTGGCGCTGACGGATAGGTTCGAGCCATAGGAGTAGACCGTTCCCGCCGGGTTGTGGAAGAGGCCGGAGGCGTCGTCCGATACGGCGGTGTAGGCTCCGGCCATGCCCGCGGGACGTTCGCCGATGATGGTGCTGTTATAGTGATACTCGTCCGCGGCCGCCGCGCCGGCGAAGGCCAGCAGCATTGCGGCGGCGCATGCCCACGTTTTAACCCTTTCGTGCCAGGATGCCATTAAACCTCTCCTTGCCTGTTTTAAAGCCGTTTCCCCCCAGACCGTCCTTTTCGATGGCCAAGTTGATCCATTGTATCCGTTCATCAAAGGACGGGTGCAGTTTTCGTATTGAGGCGGTTTCCTTTTCCAGCCCCCCTTTTATTTTCTTGAAGTAGCGGACGAGGGCGGCGGGGTCGTAGCCGGTGTTGGCCGCCAGCGTTATCCCCAAGGTGTCGGCCTCGATCTCATCCTGCTTTTTGTAGCCGCGCTCGAAGAGGATGTTTATCGCTTCGTCCAACGCGCGGACGAAGGTGAGGTTCGCCGCTTCCCCCGCGCCCCCGATGACGTGGGCAAAGCCGGAAACGGGGGAACTGTCCGAACCGTGTATGTTCAGCTCTTTTACGATGTGGCGCTGGCAGACATGTATCATCTCGTGTCCGATAACCGCGGCCAGTTCCGCCTCATCGTCCATCGCTTCGATGGCGCCGCGGGTAATGAAGATGTAGCCGCCGGGGGCGGCGAAGCCGTTGATCATGTCGGTGTCCAGCACTCCCACGGTGAAGGATATTTCAGGGCGGTTGGAATATTGGGCCAGCGATTTCGCCAGGAGGTTGGCATAGCGGGTAAGGGGCTCGTTATGCACGAGCGGGTATTTGCCCAGGATGCGGGCGCCAACCTCTTTGCCGAAGCTGATCTCGGCCTTGATGTCGTCCGCGCTGACGGTCTGCATCATATGGTGCTGCCGGAGGTGTTTGGTGTCTTCGGCGGCGGCGGGGAGGACGAACAGCGCGGCGGCTGCGGTGGCAAAAATGATTTTTTTCATCATGGCGTCAGTTCCCCGCTTCAAAGTCCAGGAGTTCCTGGTCGGTTATCGAGCCGGACACTTTTTCCAGGCGGGCCAGGGATTGGTGATCGGCCTGCCCGATGTCGCTCATCCGTTTGCGTTCGGCGTCCGAAAGGCCGCGGGCGGCCGCGGCGCTGGTAATGGCGCTGCTCCGCTTGCGCGATTTTTCCTGCAGGTCTTCCGCATCGGCGGTGATTACGGTTACTTTATCCATCGGCGGCGTATCGGCCACCGCCAGGCGGTTAATCCAGCCGGCTTTGCCGCCCGTTTTCACTTTGAACCATGCGTCTTTGGTTTCCATCCGCTCCAGCCGGTCGCCGCGGTTAACGGTACCGACCGTCTCCGCCTTGAAGTTGGGCTCGCTCATTATTTTGGCTTTGGCGCTTTGCACGAACAGGGCATCCGCGGCGGCGGCCATGCCGGGCAGCAGAGCCAGAATGGCGGTTATCAACAATGCTCGTTTCATTGGAAATCCTCCTGTAGTTCAAGTTTTTCCTTGCGCCGCGCGGTAATGAGTTCCTTAATGTCCGTGCGCCAATGCCCGGTTCCCGCGCCATAACCGGGCGCGGTTACCGTTCATTCCCTTCTCCAAGTTCTTTTTTACACCGCGACGTAAAAAGTTCCTTCAACGTGGCGTTATCGACTCTATTGTACATTTCCAGGGCCGATTTATAATCACCTTTTTCGTATGCCTCGAAAGCCCGGTTGGTGAGGGCCGCCTGTTCTTCGGCGGCGCCCTTTTCCGCATCGCCGCCATAGACCATCGCTTCGTAAATCCGGACCGGTTCGGCTTTGCCGCGCACATGCACGCGGTCCAAAGTCCTGCAAATCATTTTACTATCCAATTTGCGGTAAGTAAATTCGGAGATGATGATCGGCGCGCCGTAATTTTTGTTGAGCGACTCCAGCCGGGAGGCGAGGTTCACCGTATCGCCGATAACGGTGAAATTCAGCTTTTTTTCCGAGCCGATGTTTCCCACGATTGCTTCGCCCGAGTTGATGCCGATGCCGATGTGCAGATCCATCACGATTCCTTTCTGCGCCAGTTCCGCGTTGACCGTCGTCAGCAGTTTGGTCATGTCGATGGCGGCGGCGACCGCCCGCATGGCGTGATCCGGCAGCCTCACGGGCGCGCCCCAGTAGGCCATGATGGCGTCGCCGATGAATTTGTCGATGGTTCCCCGCGTGCGGAAGATTGCGTCCGTCATGTGGTTGAAGTGGGTGTTGAGCATGGCGACCACCTGTTCGGGGGAGGTCTTGTCCGAGAAGGTGGTGAAACCGCGGATGTCGGAAAAGAGCACCGAGATATCCTCCTTGGTGCCGGCGCCCAGGCGGGCGAGGTCGGTGGGGGATTCGGTCATCATCGTCAGCACCTCGGGGGAGACGTACTGCGAGAACATCTGGCGCACCCGCGCCTTTTCGCGCCCTTCGGTAAGCACCTGGTAGGCGAAGGAGCCGGCGCTGGAAAGGACGATGGCGGCGAAGGGGGGAATGAAATCGATCAGTTGGTTGTGCGAGAAACTGTAGTAGTAACCTCCCGCCAGCGCCGCCGCCGCGGCGGCGGGGATCGCTAATTTAAGCGCGAAAAAGCGCACGTAGAACGTTCCCGCGGAGCCGATGACCGAGAAGAGCAGCAGCAACGCCACGGTGACGCCGGGGCGCGGCGGAACGAGGAAATCGTTGAGGATGAAATTGCTGGCGAGCGATGCGTGCAGGAAGACGCCGGGAGAGAGGGGGGCCATGGCGGTCGGCTTCAAATCTTCCACCCCCACCGCGCTTGCCCCCACATAGACGATTTTGTCCTTGAATTCCGCCGGGTCGACCATGAGGTTTTCAAATTCGCCCGCGCGGATTTTTTGCAGCGAGGCGAAGATGCCGCTGATCGAGTAGGTGTTGAATTTGCCGTAAACATTGATGAGGTATTTCCCCTCGGCGTCGAGCGGAACGGTGTGGTCTTCCGTGACGAGGGACGAGCCGGTGGTGACGACCCGCTTTCCCTCAAGGAAGGGGGCGTCGCCCAGCACGGGAAAATAGTACCCCCCGTATTCGCGGAGGGGACGGGTGCGGCGGTATACTCCGTCTTCATCGGGCGCGAATTCAACCACGCCGACGTTGTGCGCCACACGGTAGAGTTCGGTGATGGGGATGTAGTAGTTGTTGTTCTCTCCGGCCCCCGGCATCGCGCCGGTGATCCCTTTCATCGCGTAGCGGTCGAGAAAGTCCCGCGGGAGGGGGCGGTTCATGAGGCCTTTATTCTTTTCGTCTTCGGTATCCTTGATAAGTTGCATCGAAAGGGTCATCCGGCCGCTTTGCGCCGTGGCGGCCACCAGCGCGTTGTCGTCGGGGTTGAGTTTTCCTTTGGCATCGCGGGGAAAATGCGTTTCAGTGAAAAGGATATCGAAGAGGACGGCCCGCGGTTCCCCCATCATGATGAATTCGAGAAAGTCGGCGAACAGGGCGCGCGGCCAAGGCCAGCGGCCGACCGTTGCGTTAAGCGCCTGGAGTGATGCTTCGTCGACCATGATGATTGCCACCTGATCTGATGCGGCTTTGGGGATACGTACCCATTTCGCCGCCTGGTCATAAACCAGGTATTCGAATTTTTTGAAGAAGCCGAACTGGAAGAGTAAAAAAGTGATGAGGAATGCCCCCCCCGCGAGGCCTAAAACGGTTGTGGCTTTCTTTTTATTCATTCCCCTGCGCTCCCGGAACGATTATATGTCGCATCGTGCGGCAATTGAAACCTCCAAGATTCGGGACGGGGGTGGGGAGGGACGATGAAAAAATGAATAGGTTAACCCTTTCATATATGCTAAGAATAACATATAAATATTTAAAAGATATTTGTTGACTTTTATTTACTGTTGATATACATTTTCCAACAAGGAGGACTGACTTGGGTTCCATTCAGTACAGCATCACCACCGCAATCAGGCATATTAATGCCAGTGTCCGCCTTCGCGGTTTCGTTTTTTTAATTCCTTTGGCGCTGGCGTTTTTCGCCGTGCCCGACCGGGCCGAGGCGATTCCCGCGTTTGCCAAAAAGCACAACGCTCCCTGCACCCTCTGCCACACGGTTTGGCCGCGGCTCAATGCGGAGGGATTCAAGTATAAGATGAATGCCTACCAGATGTCCGACTCCCGCGATGGCTCCGAGACGGGAAAAATATCCCCCGCGCTGGACCTGCATCTTGATACCGGCAAGGCAAATCCCCCGTTAAGTTTGCGGATGAGCGGAGGGCTTTCGGTGTTCGGGCCGAAGTCGGGGCCGAACGGCGATCAGGCGAACAATTTTCCCTGCTGCATGAACGGCAATACGATGGGTCTGTATGCCGCCGGCACGATTGAGCAGGACATCGGTTACTTCGCCGCGTACCAAGTGGGCAAAACCGACATCGACCAAGGGCACCTCAGTGTCGCCAATATTTTCGGTCCCGGTTATTTAGGCGTCGACCTTGGCGGTCTCCGCACCGCCGATTCGGACGCCGTTTCACCGAACCGTGAATGGTTCGGTTCGGCCAATCCGGCGTTTTTCGGAAACCTGAACGCCGGCGCGCGCGATGTGGGGCTGGGGCTCGGCTATACCGACAGCGGATTACGCTTTTTCGGCAATCCGGATTACGGCCCGTTCAGCTACGATGTGGTGGTGGTCTCCGGCAGCCGCCGCGTGGGGCAAGGGGTGAGCACCCGCGGCAGCGCATACAGCCTGATGGCCCGTGTCGATCTCGGCGGTTTTGCCGGCTCGTTCCGCTACTGGGACAACAAGAGCGGCGAGCTCCTTTTCAAGCCGGCCGCACCGGGCTATGCCTACGACTTGGGGCAGACGGCCGCGGCGGCTAACGAGTTCGCCCCGGATCGCCTGAACACCGACGAAAAAACGCAGGACTATCTTTTCGCCATGAATTACCGTGCCGACCGATGGGAATTGGAAGCGGCCTATGACATGAATAATTTCTCCGTCGGACAGAGGGTGAGCGGGGTTAATACATACACGCAGACGCAGATGAAGCGGACCGGTTTGGCGGTGGCGTGGATTTACCGCATCAGCCCCTTCATGAATTTCGGCATGCGTTACGGCACTTCCACCGTGAAGGATTACGAGCAGACCGTGAACGGCGTCACGGCCTCCATTGCCCCCGCCACAGTGTCGCAGTTCGAGCTTAAGTGGGAAGCGTTGCCCGCGCAGAACGCGCGCATCAGCTTGCAGTGGACGCTTGACACCTCGAACGAACAGGCGCGGATGATGGGCAACGGCGGGAGTTATGACCTGCAAAACAAGCTGTTCCTCCTATGGGATTGGGCGATCTAACTCCTCCTCCTCTCTAAAACGCCCAGTCTCATTCAAAAGCCCCCGGAGCCGGACACACTCCGGGGGCCCCTCCTTGCGCACGCGGCGCAATTCTTGAATGTTACGAGCAATTCTTGAATCGCGCGGCATTCTTCTTTGGGGTATACTGATTATTATGCCAAAAACGAAAGAGGCCGAAGCGAAAATGTCCGCCGACAATGCGGCCGCCCTTCTATCGGAGCCGGCCAAACCGCGCACGATATTGATTGTTGAAGACAATAAAATCGCCTGGATGGTACTGCAAAGCGAATTGGCCGAGCTTTCGCTGGAATTTTTGATCGCCGAAGACGGTGAAATGGCGCTGGCATTGGCGGAAAAGGAAAGGCCGGACGCCATCACCATGCAGGTGGATCTGCCGAAGATGGGCGGCATCGATGTCTGCCGCCGCCTGAAAAGCATCCGCGCCACCCGCGACATTCCGGTGCTTTTCGTGACGCAGCGGGGAACTCCTGAACAGCAACGCGCGGCGTTCGCCGCCGGCGCGGTGGATTACCTCGTTACCCCGTTCCCGCGCGGCAAACTGGCGTCCCGCATTCAGCGTTTGCTGGACGTAAAGCATGTGACGGTTCCCCAGACGATACTGGTGGCCGAAGACAGCGAAACCATACGCGCCATCATCGTCGGCATCCTCAAAAAGCAGGGGCACACGGTGGTGGAAGCGCGCGACGGCATGGAGGCATGGAACTGCCTGCAACAGCGCAAGGACATCGACATTCTGGTCAGCGACATCAATATGCCCAACATGGACGGGCACCAGCTTTGCCGCATGGTGCGCGGCAGCCAGGAGCACGCGTTCATGCCGATCCTCATCGTCTCCACGATGGCGGACAAGGAAGACATCGCCATGCTGCTCAACGCCGGGGCCGACGACTATGTGATAAAGCCGTTCGCCACCGAGGAGTTTTTGGCGCGGCTCAAGGCGCATATCCGCGTGCGCCATCTCTACAGCGAGCTTTCCATGGCGAACTTGCGCCTCAAGACCTTCAACGAGTCCCTGGAAAAAATGGTGGAGTTCCGCACCAGCGAACTGCACGAGGCGAATATGGAAGCGTTGATGATGCTCGCCGTCGCTTCGGAATACCGCGACACCGACACCGGCAACCACGTCCGCCGCATCGCGGGCTATACCCGCCATATCGCGCTGGCTATGAATTATTCCGAGACCAAGGCGGAAGAGATCAGCTATTCCAGCATCCTGCACGATGTGGGAAAAATCGCCATCCCCGACGCCATCCTCAAAAAGCCGGGGAGCTTGACCGATGAGGAGTTCAACCTGATGAAAGGGCACTCCGTTCACGGGGAGGCGATACTGAACAGCAAGAGCGGCTTCTTCAAAATGGGACGCGAGGTTGCCCGCTGGCACCACGAACGGTTCGATGGCAGCGGCTATCCCGATGGACTGGTGGAATACCAGATACCGCTGGCCGCCCGCATCACCGCCGTGGCCGACGTGTTCGACGCGCTGACCAACAAGCGGGTGTACAAGGAGCCGTGGCCGATGGAAAAGGCGTACCAGTACGTCATCGAGGGGGCCGGCAGGCATTTCGATCCGTTGGTGGCGGAGGCGTTCAACAAGATTTTCAAGGACGGCGCCATCCAGAAGATACACGACCAGTTCATCTGACCGCTTTCCGTGTCATGCCGGTCTTGAACCGGCGCCCAGAAATTATTATCAAAGCTTCCTCGCATCGGCCCCAAGGCCGTTTGTCCCGGATTGTTGCAGAAATATCCGCCTCGAAAACATGGTTTTTGCCCCCGCGCGGATTGGACTGCGCCCCTGGGATTGGAGCGTGTTCCGAGCTGAATTAGGGTACCTGTCCGATAATGGGGAGAACCCCCGTAAGGAGTCGGACAGATGAAGAAGTATCGGCATTTTGACGAAGAGTTTAAGCGAGACCTCGTCGCCCGGATCGACAGCGGAGAGATCACAGCGTCGCAGGCTTGCCGGGAGCATAACCTTGCCTCATCCCTTGTAGACCGCTGGAAGCGGCAAATCCACGAGGGAACCCCGCGTTCCAAGCCGTCCGCGCGGGAAAAACAGTTGGAGCGGGGGCTGGAACAGTACAATGAAGAAGGTCGGGGAACTGAGAAAGGGGATTAGTGTCAGGTCTTGCTTTATAGCATTGTTTCCGTAAAATCTATAAAGCAAGACCTGAACTGACTTCCGCTTATCTGAAAAAGAAAGACTTAAGTAATTTTCGCCGTTTGCCGAAAATATACATGTGCGCAATCCGCATGCAGCGGGTGCGAGAGGGATGATTAGGGCAGAAAATATGAAAATAGCGAATATGAAGATTGCCGCCGCTGTCATGATTGCGCTGGTATTGGGCATCGGCTGTCAGTCGGTCAAGGGGATGTTCGGCGGGGCTGATAAGCAGGAGCCGGTTCAAAAAAACGCCACAGCCGCCGCAACCGCGGCGGCCGCCGCCCAAAGTTTCAGCCCGGATAATTTCAATGCCAAAGTGGTATCGCTGGCCAGCCAGCTTTCAAGCTATCTGCAAAACTATGATGCCGGCACCCACACCGTGGTGGTCACCACGTTTGTCGATCTGGGGCATCTCAAAGGGGGAAGCCGTTTCGGCCGCCAGGTTTCCGAGCGGCTGGTCTATGCGCTTCATACCATGGGATACCGCGTTTTCGAATTGCGGATGGGGAAGGACGTGAACGTTGTGGATAACAACGGCGAATTCGCCCTTACCCGAAAACTGGAGGAGATGGCGGCCCCCTACAAGCCCGATGCGGTGCTGGTGGGGACTTACGAAACGGCGGGAAGCGTGATCACCGTTCAGGCGCGCCTGCTGGATGCCGCCACCTCGCGCATCGTGTCGGTGGCCACCTCCGATTTCCGCACCGATGACGATCCGTTTACCGCCGCGCTGATGCACGGCGAAGAGGAGGCGGGAGCGGAGGGCGGGACGCCGCAAAGCATGATGGAAATCCGCGAACTGGCGGTGGATGAAACCGATTCCACCCCCAAGATGCTCGCGCTGAAAATCGACCGGCTTACCCGTGAAATTGCCCGCAACATGACGCGCGGGAAACCGGGGCAGACCGTGGCGGTCGCCTCGTTTGTGGATGTGGACAAGCTGAACCGCACCAATACGTTCGGGCGGTTCCTCACCGAAGGGGTGATGGACCGGATGGCCCGCCGCGGCTTCAGCATTGTGGAAACGCGCACCGCGCGGGAACTGATGCCGCAGCCCAACGTGGGGGAGCATGCGCTGTCCCGCGAGCCGGATGAAGTGAAAGAGGGGGCCGCGGCCGATGCCGTGGTGTTGGGAACCTACGCCAAGGCGGGCGATACCGTCATCGTCCATGCGCGGTTGGTGCTGCCGGAATCGCGCCGGGTGGTATCGGTTGGGCTGTTCCAGATGAACCTCCGCCGCGACGATCCATTCATGAAGCGGATGTTCGAGGAGCCGTATGAACGGGTGGGCGCCAACAATTACGTTGAAGAGGTGGTGCGCAAATGAAAACCAAACTTATCGCCGTGGCGCTGCTGGCGCTGTTTGCCGCCGGGTGCAGCCTGTTGCGCATGCCGCCCCCCAAGAACATCATGACGTCGGAACGTGACGACCGTTTCGGCACGCTCTACATCGCCACCGAGCTGCACCGCAATCTCCAAAAACGCGACATCATGGCCGCGCCGGTGATTGTCACGACGTTTGTGGACCTCAACGACCTCAATAAAACATCCGTCTTCGGGCGGATGATGGCCGAACGGCTGATCGACGAATTGAGCAAAAAGGGATTCAAGGTGCTGGAAGTGCGCCGCGCACAGGACCTCTTCATGAAAAAGGACGTGGGGGAGATGATTCTCACCCGCGACGTGGCGGAGCTTGCCGGGAACGCCAGCGCGCGCACCGTGCTGGCCGGCACCTATGTGGCCACCGAGCAGTCGGTGATCATCAACGCGCGCCTCATCGATACCAAGAGTCCGGCGGTGATCTCCACCGTGAGCTTTGAAGTGGCGATGACCCAGGAAATACAGAGCCTGATCCAGGGGACTACCCCGTTTTAAGGGGATGACGTATGGTTAAAACAATCGGTGCGGTTTTGTTGGCGGCGCTGGTTTGGGGCGGTATCGCGTATGCCGACGGCCAGGTGCTGTCGGTCGTTTCGCCCCCGGCGGACGAGATGAAGGAACCGGCGAAGCCGGCCAAAAAAGTTTCCGCCAAAAAAACGCCGAAAAAGGCGGCTCCCAAGGCGGCGAAAAAAACAAAGAGGAAAGTCGCTCCGCCCGCATCCCAAAATGAGGCGCTGGTGCAGCCGGTGGGGAACGAAGCCCAGAAGCAGGCCAAGGCGGACGCGCCGCACATGGCTCCCGAGCCAGCCATGGTGCTGCTCCCCAGGCCTGCCGCGGAAAAGACGGCTTCTGAAAAGCGGACGCCCGAAAAAATTATCAAAACGGAAAAACCCAAAACCCCCGGCCAGGTCTACGTGCTGTTTCAAAGCACACCGCCCAACGCTGAAGTGGTGGTGGACGGTTATTACGCCGGCAGTACGCCGCTTGAGTTGCCGATCAGGGAGGGAAACCACACTTTGCGCCTTATCTATCCCGGCTATGAAGAGTGGGAGCACAAGTTCAACGCGTATAAGGGGATGCGCGTAAGCGCATTGATGGTGGAAAAAAAACAGGCTCAGGCAACGCCATGAGCCTTTTCAGGATGCGTTTTAAGATTATTATTTGCTGAATTTGAAAGATTTGAAAGAAATGAAATGATTTATGCAAAAACGCATAACGTTTCTCTTCTTAAAATGCTATATCTTATTGAAATATAGCGTTAAAACAGTTAGCTGGTCCATACATCCCCGTCTTTTCATCTAACACTCAAGGGGCATTTTTCCCAAAGTTCACCCAAATCGTCTTTTTTCAGTTGACGACACAACATATGGGGTTTATAAATAACTTACACACTACATATAGTTTGTTGTTTGTCAGGCAGGGGTTGAAGTTTTGATTAAATTTAAGTTTCTGGGGGTGACTTGCCATGGGGGATTCTAAGACGATCAAAGGCCGCGCAAATTCAAAAACCATCGCGAAAGACGAAAAAACCGCGTTGACGGAAAACGCGATAAAAGTCCTTGAGCGGCGCTATCTGACCAAGAACGAAGACGGGAAGGTGATTGAATCCCCTTCGCAGCTTTTCCGCCGGGTTGCCCGGAATGTTTGCCAAGCGGATGCCTTTTATCAGCCGGACATCGACATTACCGAGGTTGAGGAAAAGTTTTTCCAAATGATGGCGCAGCTGGAATTCATGCCGAACTCCCCCACGCTGATGAACGCCGGCCGCGAACTGCAGCAGCTTTCCGCCTGCTTCGTGCTCCCGATCGAAGACTCGATGGACTCCATTTTTGAAACGGTGAAAGACACCGCGATGATCCACAAGAGTGGCGGCGGCACCGGCTTCAGCTTTTCGCGCCTGCGCCCGAAGGGAAGCCGGGTAAAAAGCACCAGCGGCGTCTCGTCCGGCCCGGTCTCCTTCATGAAAGTGTTCGACGCCGCCACCGAATCGGTGAAGCAGGGGGGAACCCGCCGTGGAGCCAACATGGGGATCCTCCGCGTGGACCATCCGGATATCATGGACTTCATCGCGTGCAAGGCGGATCACGTTTCGTTTACCAACTTCAACATCTCCGTCGCCATCACCGATGAATTCATGAACGCGCTTTTGGAAGACGGCGAATACGGCTTGGTCGACCCGTACCGCAGGATGCCCGCCGGCAAACTGCGCGCCAAAGAGGTGATGGACGAGATGGTGAAGTACGCCTGGCTGAACGGCGACCCCGGCATCGTTTTCATCGATCGGATCAACAAGGACAATCCCACGCCGCACATCGGCCAGATGGAAAGCACGAACCCCTGCGGCGAGCAACCGCTGTTGCCGTACGAGTCGTGCAACCTCGGTTCCATTAACCTCACCAAGTTCGTGAAGGACGGCGATATCGACTGGCGCGGCCTGGAGCGGATCACGCACGGCGCGGTCCACTTCCTCGATAATGTCATCGACATGAACCGTTACCCGATCGTGAAAATCGAGCAGATGACCAAAGCCAACCGGAAGATCGGCCTCGGCGTCATGGGTTGGGCCGACATGCTGATCATGCTCGGTGTGCCGTACAACAGCCAAAAGGCGGTCGAACTGGGCGAAAAGGTGATGCAGTTCATCGATACCGAATCAAAAAAGGCCTCGCAAAAGCTGGCCGAGATACGCGGCGCGTTTCCCAATTTCCCCGGCAGCGCCTGGGACAAGAAAGGTTCGCCGAAGATGCGCAACGCCACCACCACGACTATTGCGCCGACCGGCACCATCTCCATCATCGCGGCGGTCAGTTCCGGCATCGAGCCGCTCTTCGCCGTGTCGTACATCCGCACCGTGATGGATAACGACAAGCTGGTGGAAGTCCACCCGCTGTTTGAAGAGGTGGCGAAGGAGCGGGGTTTCTACTCGAAGGATCTGATGCAGACCATCGCCCTCAAGGGGTCGCTCCACGGCCTCTCCGAAGTGCCGCAGGATGTGCGGGATGCGTTCGTCACCTCGCACGAGATCACGCCGGAGTGGCATATCCGGATGCAGGCCGCATTCCAGAAGCACACCGATAACGCGGTCTCCAAGACCGTGAACTTCAATGATGGCGCGACGGAGGCCGACGTGCGCGAGGCGTATATGCTCTCCTACAGTCTCGGCTGCAAAGGGGTGACCATTTACCGCGACGGCTCGCGCGAGGGGCAGGTGCTTTCCACCGGCAAGACCGGCACGAAGAAGGAAGACGCGAAATCCGCCGATCCGGAAATGCAGACCATCCATGTAAAACTCCAGCCGAAACCGCGTCCGGCGGTGGTTTCCGGCAGCACGCAGCGGCTTACCACCGGCTGCGGCAAGATATACGTCACCATCAACGCGGACGAAGAAGGGAATCCCTTCGAGATGTTCGTGCAGATCGGCAAGGCCGGCGGCTGCGCCGCGTCGCAAACGGAATCCATCGGCCGCCTCGTGTCGCTCGCCATGCGCTCCGGCATAGACGCGAACGAGCTGCACAAGCAGCTCATCGGCGTTTCCTGCCACCAGCCGGCATGGGAAAGCGGCGGCGGCAAGATACTTTCCTGCGCCGATGCCATCGGCAAGGCCTTGGGCCGCTTCGTCCGCAAGGATTTTTCCGGCACCAACCCGAAGAAAGGGTACGACGGCGGCCACGGCAACGGCAACAGCGCGGGCGGCGCCGATGCCACCATCAGCATCGGGGCCTGTCCCGACTGCGGCGGCTCGCTGGAATACGCCGAAGGGTGCATGACCTGCCGCGGCTGCGGCTACAGCAAGTGCAGCTGATTTTTTAGCGGTACGCCACACGGCGCGGCGGGCACCGCCATGTGCGTTGAGTTGCCGCTCAGCAGGGGCTGATGGCGGCAAGTGACTGTGTGGCGGTGGCCGGGCCGGGGGCAACGGTGGCATTTGCGCCAACGGTGATGGCGCCGCCGGCGGCAATCGCTCCGGTGATTATATTGTTTTGCCCAACCGCGACGTTTCCCATCGCATAAATTCCGCCCTGGAACAAAACCCCCGATCCCATCTGGACGTTTCCCACACTCATGATGAGGGCGTTGGCGGCGCCGCCGCCATTACCAGGCCCGCTATTGAGCGCGGCATTGTTGCCGAGCGTTACGCCGCCGCCGGTTTGCACCAGCAGTTCAGCGTTTGGATTGAGCAACAGTCCGCTATTCGGGAGCATCGTGAGCGAGCCGGTTATCACGAACTGGACATTGCCGTTGACGGTGATTGCGGCGGCATCGCCGAGCGTCATGTTGCCGCCGACATAGACGGTGAGCGTGCTTCCCCCGGCGGGGCCGTTGATCGTCATTTGCGCGTTGGCTCCCAGCGTGAGATCGCCGGTGATGTTGATGTATGCCGGGGCTGTTCCAACGGGGGGGAGGGTGTTGCCGACTCCGCTGTATGTTTGGCCGCCGGCGAGAACAAGCCCGGCTCCCGCCGCATTCGCCACTTGCGGCGGCGCGAAAGTGATCGGCTGATTGGCCAATATGCCGTTGCCGCCTCCGGCCAACGCAAAGAGGTTTTGGGGACTGCTGGTGCCGCAGGTTACGGGGCAACACCATCCATATCCGTAGAGGTTTGTCACGGAGCAGCAGAAGCCGGTTACCTGCAGGGAGCGGGTGCAGCCCCTCACCGTCGATGCCGCGGTGAGCGTATCGTTCGCGCGCGTGTAAGCCGTCGTGAAAGAGACACCCCCCGGCATCGCGGCTCCCGCGGTGAAATCGGCGGCGAGCGTGGCGAATGGGGTGTTGAGGGGAGCCTCTATCCGCTGGCGCAGCCCCCATTCGGCACCGGCGTATGCGCCGTAGAAAGCTTCCTGCGCCGCCAATGCGCTGTCGGCGGTGAGCGCCTGATTTTGGGCCAGCCGCGAGACGGCTATGCCGAGTCCACCCAGAAAAACCAGCAGAAAGATGACGGCTATCAGCGTGATCCCCCGCGCATTATTGAGTGCGGCGTTCATTGCACGGCTCCGCGCGGGGTGTAGTTTGGATTTATCTTCATGAAAGGGATGGCCGTGCCTGAAAGGGTGAATGCGCCGGAGCCGTCCGCCAAGGTAAGCTGAACCGATATCACGCCGTCAATATCGTGGCGCGCCGTGAACGCAGTGACGCCGGAGGCTATGGGGTGGGCGCCCGAAATATCACCGGTGCGCATCAACTGGTTCCCCGCGAGGCTGTAGGTGATGGTTGTCGATTTGTCCACGCACTTCGCGCATTTTACGGGGTCGCTTTTTTGTATGTCGTCAAAGGCTAGCGTGCCGCCGGAGCCGCCGGGGATCGGGAGCGTTACGGGGGTGAGGCGGGGCGGGGCGGGGGGGATAGCCGGTGGAGGTACCGCCGATCGCATTTCGCGTACCATCCGTTCCACCGCCACCCACGCTTCGCCATGCAGCGCCTGTTGGCTGGCGGCAAGGCGGCAGGTATTCGCGGCGCTGGATAGAAATGCGAAGGTCAAGCCCCCCATGATGCCAACGATGACGATCACCGTTACCAGTTCGATCAGCGTAAAGCCGTGTTGTTCCATCCGCATGGCGTTAGAGCGCCCTTGCTTTAAGGGTTTGCAGGGTAACGCTTTGGCCGGTCGCCGGGTTGGTTGCGGTTACGGTGAGCACGAGGTAAGAGTCCTTCCCGCCGGGGGGCGGGAGATTGTCCAATGTGCCATCGGTGCGCGCCGTCAGCGCCGCGTCATGGAAAAAGCCGGTGATCGTGGCGGTAAACGACGGGTTGTTGGGATCGGTGCAGGCGGTCTGGTAATCGCCGGTAAGCGCTTTCGGCCAGGCGGCGGGGCTTGGCAGGACGGTAACGATCTCCTTTTCCATGCAGTAGCGGGCGGCGGCGCTGAGCGCGGGGAGTTCCGCCGATTGACCGATCCCTTTCGATGCCTGCATGAACGGCATCAGCAGCAGGGGAAGCGTTATTCCCAGCACCACGATTGCCATGATGATCTCGAGAAGCGTGATTCCCCTTTGGTTCATTGCGTGGTAACCGCGCCGGTGTACGGTTCCACTGAAATGGTTTTTACCGCTTCGCCGTCCGTGACCGTGATGGCGAGAGGGGCCGTCAGTCCCGCCGGTTCACCCAAACTGTTGAAGGTTATCGTCTGTCCCTGCGCGATGGCGGCGTTTGGGCCGAACTCCGCCAGATTGCGCGCCTCGCCGTTGCCGGCCGCGTCGGCGGCGTATTGGTAGGTTGCGTTTCCCGCCGCGAAAGTAACCGACAGCGGAATTTCACGGCTCATCGCCTCCCGTTGCGTCACGCGAATGTCGCTGGCGATCACATCGGCCGCCATCGGGGCAGGCCCGCCGATGAGGCTGGCGCGGGGAATAAGCGCGATGGCGAGGATGCCGATAATGACGATGACCATGATTATTTCGATCATGGTAAATCCGCCGCTCTCCCCGGTTCGCCGCTTCATGTGTGCAAATGATACCAAGCGGCATGAAGCCGTGGCAAGGTACGTTCTACCGTTGCGGAAAGGGTGGATGCGCCGTCAGAACGGGGAGTGGTTGTGGGAGATGCCGGCGAGGTAGGCGAGGACGCCGGTGACTAAAGCCGTTTTCTCCATATAGCCGGTGAGTCTGTTGATCTTTTTCAGCCGCTCGGTTTGCCCTTCAGCTTTGAGCCGCGCTTTGTAGCCGCGGAAGTAAAAGTGCAGCAGGCCCGCGCAGAGAAGGGCGACGAAGCCGAACGAGGTCTTCCAGTGGAGCGTGAACACGGCGCCGATCGTCCGCCACCGCAAAAGCAGTATGAGAAACCCGGTGAGGCTCAAAACGATGATCGCCGCATCCACCACCGGATGCCAGCGGGAGTGCAGGAATTTGACCGCTGCGTCCTTTTCCGGCCCCGCCGGCATTTTTGCCATCGCGGGAGATACCGCGTACTGCATCACCACCAGCGTGAAAGCGAAAATATCGGCCGAGATGATGTGGAAGAAAACAATCAGCCCGTAGTGCTGTTCCAAAAATGCCATATTGGCGTAATGATACCAAAGCCTTCACGGCGCGCTATGACTTTAATCACGGCCGCGCTTCAAACGGGGCCTTCCATCCGTTCGATGATGGGGCAGTGATCGGTCACCCGGCGGTCTCGGCAGTCGTCGGCCAGCCGCGTAAGCGTTCTTTCAAGCTGCCGGAGGCGCACGATCTTCTGCCGGACCTCTTCGAGCTTTTTCTCCACTTTCTCCCGGACAATGTCTGGATTGCCGGCCGAACGGACCCGGAGGCCGAGCAGCCCCTTGGCTTCCGCAAGGCTGAAGCCGAGCCCTTTGGCCTGGATGATGAAGTTCAGCCGTTTCAGGCACTCGGCGTCGTAGAGGCGGTAGCCGGAGGAGAGCCGGGCGGACGGTTTAAGGAGTCCCTTCCGCTCGTAAAAGCGGATGGTTTGCACGTTGACCCCCGCCGCCTTCGCCAGCGCGCCGATGGTGAGGCGCCGTCCGCCATTTTCCTTCATGCTTTTATGATAATCCGCGCCGCGCCCGCGGGGTGCAATTATTTTGCAGCGCACACTTGACCCTATACATAGGTATAGGGTGTATCCTGTAATCAGGAATGGCGGGGGGAGCCGGACGCATTGCAGACGGTTTCATTTGAAGGGAGTATAGTAAAACCATGGATACGAAAACGAAAGAATACCGTATTACCGGCATGACCTGTGCCGCCTGCGCCCGTGCCATCGAACGCGCGGTAAAAAAGGTGGATGGCGTGGAAGACGCCGCCGTTAACCTCATAACCGAAAAACTGCGCGTTGCCGGGTCCGCCGATGCGGCAAAGGTGGAAGTGGCGGTGCAGAAGGCGGGATACGGCGTTGCCCCCCGGGAAAAAAGCGTTGTGACCATCCCGATAAAGGGGATGACATGCGCCGCCTGTACCGCACGGATTGAAAAGGAACTGAGGAAAACTCCCGGCGTGCTGGAGGCCACCGTGAATCTTGCCACCGAAAAAGCGACGGTGACATACGATGCGGGGACGGCCCGCCTTTCAGACTTCAAAAACGCGATAACACGGGCGGGATACGAGCCGCTCTCCGTATCGCACGATCAGCCGGAAAAAAAGACGCCGTTTATCGAATTGCCGGGCTTCAATCTCGCGCTGGCGATGTTTTTTATGATTCCCTTGGCCTATCTGACGATGGGGGTGATGGCGGGCCTGCCCGCGCTTTCCTTTGCCGACCCCGATGCCGCGCCGCTCGGTTACGCCGCGGCGCAGCTTCTTCTCACGCTGCCGGTTCTTTTTGCCGGACGGCGTTTCTATACATCCGGCGGATCGGCGCTGATGCATGGCGGGGCGAACATGGATACGCTGGTGGCGATGGGGGCCACGGCGGCGGTGCTCTATTCGTTCTTTGGCACCGTGAAAATAATGGGCGGTGATGTCCATTTCGCCCACAACCTCTACTATGAATCGGCGGGATTCATCATCGCCCTGGTGTTGGTGGGGAAATATCTCGAAGCCCGCGCCAAGGGACGCACCAGCCAAGCCCTGAAAAAATTGCTGAAGCTCGCCCCCGAACAGGCGACGCTTATCGAAAACGGCGCATATCGCCAGATTCCGACCGAAGAGGTGCATCCCGGCGATCTGCTGCTGGTGAAGCCGGGTGAAAAAATACCGGTGGACGGCCTAGTGGTGAAAGGGGGTACCAGCGTGAACGAAAGCATGATCACCGGCGAACCGATGCCGGTGCCGAAAAAGCCGGGGGCCGCGCTCATCGGCGGCGCGGTGAACGGCGAGGGGGTGGTCGAGATGCGCGCCGAGCGGGTGGGGTCGGAAACAACGCTGGCCCGCATCGTGAAACTGGTGGAGGACGCGCAGGGAACCAAAGCTCCCATCGCCGCGCTGGCCGACCGGGTATCGGGGATTTTTGTCCCGTCGGTTGTGGCCATCGCGATGGGAGCGGCCGCCGCGTGGTTCGCCGGCGGCGCATCGTTCGAGTTCGCGCTTACCATCTTCATAGCGGTACTTATCATTGCTTGCCCCTGCGCGCTTGGCCTTGCCACTCCCACCGCGATCATGGTCGGCACCGGCCGGGGGGCCGACATGGGCATTCTTATTAAGAAGGCGGCTGCGCTGGAAATGGCGGGGAAGGTGGACGTGGTGCTGTTTGACAAGACCGGCACCATCACCGAGGGAAAGCCGCGCGTGATGGAGAGCGCGTTCTACAGCGGGTTTTCCGAAGAGCGTGCGTTGGCGCTGGCGGCGGCGGTGGAATCCGGCTCGGAGCATCCGATAGCGGCGGCGGTGTTGGAGCACGCCAAAGGGCGCGGTGCGGCTTGGACGATGGCGGAGGGAATTGCGGCGGATCCCGGCTTCGGGGTGAGCGGCCGCGCCGAAGGAAAAGTTGTGGCGCTGGGCAACGCGGCATATATGGAAAAACGGAAGGTGCCCGTGGCTGAGGCCGCGTTGTTCGAGCAGGCATTCACCGCAACCGGCGGCACGGTGCTCTATCTGGCGGTGGATGGGAAGCTGGCGGCGGCGCTCGGCATCACGGACAAAATAAAGGCCACGAGCCGCATGGCGATTGAAAAATTGAAAAAACTCGGCCTGAAAACGGTGATGATCACCGGCGACGGCGAGGCGGCGGCGAAGGCCATCGCATCGCAAGCGGGGGTGGACCGCGCCGTGTGGCGCGTGTTGCCGCACGAGAAAGACGCCGAAGTGCGTAAGCTGCAAAGCGCGGGAAAGAAGGTGGCAATGGTCGGAGACGGCATCAACGATGCCCCGGCGCTGGCGCGCGCCGACCTCGGCATAGCCATCGGCACCGGCACCGACATTGCCATCGAGTCCGCCGATATCGTGTTGATGTCGGGCGATCTCGGCGGCGTCGAGAAGGCGCTGGCGTTGAGCCGGGCAACCGTGCGGAACATCAAGCAGAATCTGTTCTGGGCCTTTTTTTATAATACGGTGAGCATACCGGTGGCGGCGGGGGCGCTGGCGCTGTTCGGCGGCCCGCTGCTGCAACCGATGTACGCGGCGGCGGCAATGAGCTTGAGCTCGGTGACGGTGGTGTTTAACGCCTTGCGGCTGAGGAATTTTAAATAAGGAGCGATGCCATGAAGAAAGTGCTTTCCATCGAGGGAATGACCTGCAACAACTGCAAAAAGCATGTGACGGAGGCGTTGCGGGAAGTGGCGGGGGTGAAATCGGCAACCGTTGACTTGGCGAAGAAAAACGCGGTGGTCGAGGGCGATACTCCCGTTTCAGATGATGCGCTGAAGAGCGCCGTCAGCGAAGCGGGGTATACCGTAACCGGCATCAGCGGGAACTGATTACGCGGGTTGCTGTTGGGTGAGGCAGTGCAGCGTGCCGAGTCCCCACACCAAGTCAACGGCATGAATGCCGATGACGGAGCGGCCGGGGAAAAATTCTGAAAGAATGCCGAGCGCAATGCGGTCGTTCGGGTCGTTGAAGGTGGGAACGATCACCGCCGCGTTGCCGATGTAGAAATTGGCGTACGAAGCGGGGAGGCGCTGGCCGTCAAAAATAACCGGCGCGGGCATCGGCAGCGCGGCCACCTGCACTTTACTTCCGTCTTCAAGGCGCATCCCCTGCAACCGTTCGCGGTTTTCCTCCAATAACGCATAGTTGGCGTCGTTTCTGTTATTTTCCCGGCAGAGCACGGCGGTTGTGGGGTTCACGAAGCGGCAGAGGTCGTCCACATGACCGTGCGTGTCGTCTCCGGCGATCCCTTTTCCCAGCCAGAGGATATTTTTCACGCCGAGCAGGGCGCGCAGTTGCGCCTCCGTTTCGGCGCGTCCCATGCCGGGGTTGCGCACCTGCGTTTCGGTGTCCAGCAAACACTCTTCGGTTGTCAGCAGGGTGCCGCGCCCGTTCACGTCGATGGCCCCTCCCTCCAACACGAAGTGTTGTGCGTCAAATATCCTTTTGTCCAGCTTCTTCGCCGTTTTTCCGGCGATGCCGTTATCTTTCTGCCAGTCGGGATATTTCGCCCACGCATTGAATTTGAAATTAACGATGGCGCTTTCTTTTCCATCTTTCACAAAGACCGGTCCGAGGTCGCGCGTCCACCCCCGGTTTGTGGGAAAACGGAAAAACTCGATATTTTCCATAACCGCGCCGCATTTTTCCAGTACGCGGCGTGCCGCCTTTTCGCGCGGAGCATCGTTCACAAGGATGCGCACCTTTTCACCGGGCGAAAGCGCCTTCGCCATTTCTCCAAACACCCACGGGATGAGCGCAAACTTTCCGGGCCAATCATGCTTGTTGTGGGGCCAGCCGAGCCATGTCGCTTCATGCCGTTCCCATTCGGCCGGCATGGCGAAGCCAAGCGCGGCGGGCGTTTTGCGCAGGCTCATTTTCTGCCGGGAGCGGGGTCGAGGAAGCGGCGGGTTATGTCGCCATAGCTGTCTATCCGGCGGTCGCGCAGGAAGGGCCAGTTGCGGCGGGTTTCCTCGCAACGGGCCGGGTCTATCTCCTGAATGATAATTTCTTCCTTGTCCGTGGAAGCCTCGGCGATCACTTCCCCAAACGGGTTGGCGATGAACGAACCGCCGAAAAATTCGATACCGGGGGCGGCGGGATCCAGCCGTTCGTGACCGATCCGGTTAACGGCGGCCACATAGACGCCGTTGGCGATGGCATGTGAGCGTTGGATGGTGCGCCACGCATCGTGTTGGGCCGCGCCGTATTGCGCCTTCTCATGCGGGTGCCATCCGATGGCGGTGGGGTAGAAAAGTATCTGCGCTCCTTGCAGCGCGGTGAGGCGTGCCGCTTCGGGATACCACTGATCCCAGCAGATGAGAATGCCGATTTTTCCCGCCGATGTCTCGACCGCTTTGTAGCCAAGATCGCCGGGAGCGAAGTAGTATTTTTCATAGTATGCCGGGTCGTCCGGGATGTGCATTTTGCGGTAAACGCCGGCGAGCGAGCCGTCGCGGTCGATGACGGCGGCGGTGTTGTGGTAGAGGCCGGGGGCGCGCCGCTCGAAGAGCGAGGCGATAATGACGATGCCATGTTTTTTAGCCAGTGCGCCGAGCGCTTCGGTGGACGGTCCGGGTATTGGCTCGGCCAGATCAAAGATCGAGGCGTCTTCTTTCTGGCAGAAGTAGAGCGATTTGAAAAGTTCCGGCAGGCAGACCACCTCCGCGCCGCGCCCGGCGGCCTCGGCGGTTTTATCAACGGCTTTTTTGAGGTTGGCTTCCGGGTTGGGGCCCATCGCCATCTGCACGAGGGCGATTTTTGTTTTCCGCTTCACGATGCGTAGGTATCCCTGCTGGGCGTGATGGCCCGTGTCGCTTGTTCATCGATGCGGAACTTGGCTATCAGTTCCGCCATGTCCCGCGCTTGCGCGGCCATCGCGGCGATTTCCGCCGCGCCGGTCTCGATCTGTTTCCTGTTTTCATTTGAAAGGGCGGAGACCTTCCGCATCGCATCGCCCACCTGCTTGGCGATGACGGCTTGCGCGTCGGTTTCCCCCTTTATCTCGAAGAGCTGTTCGGAAGTGTTGTTCACCGCTTTTATGATCTGATCGGCGGCCACGGTTTGCTCTTTGGTGCCGGCAAGCACCTGCTGGGCCACGTCGTTCAATTCCGAAATGGCGCGGGCGATCAGTTCGATGCTGGAGGACTGCTCTTTGGTGGAGCGGGCTATCTGCCCGGAAGCGAGTTTTACCTGTTTCACATGCTCCATCACCTCGGCGGCGTCCTTCTCCAGTTTGGCGGAGTTTTCCTTGATTTCCTCCGATTGCTCCAACACGTCGCCCATCGCTTTGGATACCTGCTGCGACGCGGACTGCTGCTCGCGCGTGGCGGTGACGATGGCATTTACCAATTGCACGGTTTTTTCCACGCCCAGCACGATGGTTTTGAGCGCTTCGCCGGAGTTCTGGGCCAGCAATGCCCCCTGTTCCACCTCCGCGGTGCCGCGGTTCATGGTATTCACCGCCAAGGCGCTCTCTTTTTGCACACCTTTGATAAGGCCCGCGATTTCCTTGGTGGCCATGCTGCTCCGTTCGGCCAATTTGCGGATTTCCTCGGCCACCACGGCGAAGCCCTTGCCGTGTTCCCCGGCGCGGGCCGCCTCAATGGCCGCGTTGAGCGCCAACAGGTTGGTCTGTTCGGCGATTCCGTCGATGACGGTGATGATGTTGCCGATGGAATCGGCGTGGCCGCTGAGTCCTTTTATCACGCGGGCGGCGTCTTCCACCAAGCGGCGTATCCGTTCCATCGCGGCGATGGCCTCGTTCAGCGCTTTGGTGCCATTGACCGCGTCTTCGGCGGTGCGCCGGGAGAAGTTTCCCGCCTCGCCCGAATTGGCGGCCACTTCACGGATGTTGGCGGCCAGCTCTTCCACCGAGGCGAATACCTGATCCGAGGCGGAGGCGATGGAATCGGCCCGCTTGGAGAAGTCCCGAACCGCCCCATAGAGTCCGGTGACGCGTTCAGCGTCGGCATCGGCCAGTTTGGCTATTTGATCGGCGCTCCCGGTCACTTCCAGGATGGAAACGGCGGTTTGCTCGATGCTGGCCGACGCATCGTCGACCGACTTCGCCATTTTATTTGCCACCGCCTCGGCCTGCCGTATCGAAACCCCCATCTCTTCGATTGAGGATGAGACCGCTTCAGACGATTCGGCCAGCTTGTTCGCCCGCGTTTGTATGCGGATGGTTGTTTTGCCCATGCTTTCCACGGCCGCCGCGGTTTCGGTGATCGAGACGTTTACCGTGTCGGTGTTCGATTTCATCGCGTTGGCCTGGGCGGTAAGGTTCATGGTGCTGCCGGCCACCTGCCCGGCCCCTTCCTTCGCCTGCCCGATCAGTTCGCGCAGGTTGTTGCTCATGGCGTTGAGCGCGTGGCCCAGATTGCCCACCTCGTCATCCGTGACGACGGTGACGCCGCCGGTGATATTGCCGCTCGATATCCGCTTCGCCAATTCCACCGATTCCAGCAGCGGCGCCACGATGTTTTTACGCACCATCAACGCCAGCGCCACGCAGAGCACGATTGAGGCAAGGAGGAAAATTACCGGCTTCACCTCCATGATGAAAGTTTTTTGCTCGATGAGCTTGTCCATCCGGCCGCTCAGATTTTCCAGTTCCCGCAACATCAGCGGGTTTATCTTATGAATTTCCTGGAGGCTTGCGTTCATAACGCCGC
Source organism: Nitrospinota bacterium (assembly GCA_016217735.1). Classification (NCBI taxonomy): domain Bacteria; kingdom Pseudomonadati; phylum Nitrospinota; species Nitrospinota bacterium. The sequence goes on along the minus strand of JACRGQ010000027.1, from coordinate 2,857 downwards.
CGCGGCCCACGGCGTTATCCACATGCCCGCGCAGTTCGCTCCATACCCGTTCCACATCGGCAAGGCGCGCGGCGCTGGCGGGATCGTGCGCGGTGGCCTTGAGTGCGCGGAGGCTCCGCTCGAAGCGTTCGGCGTCGCTGTGAAGGGCGGCGGTGGGGCTTTCGCCCGCGATCACCATCATGATCTCTTTGGGTATCTTGTCGCCCAGCCCATGAATTTCCTGGAAGTTTTCCGGCCTTTGCGTGCGGATTGGGGTCTGGTTCAACCGGTCGACCTCGTTTTGCAGCCGCTCGCCATTCTGTTTCACAAACGTTATCGTGGGCGCGATGGATGGGGCGGCCGCCAAGATGCTATGGATTTCCGCCTGGTACTTGCGCCAGAGGGCGTCGATGGTTTCAAGGGTTTCGCGCGCCTCGGCATCGGTCACTTTCGGGATGTTGTGACCGCTGTTCCCCTCCATGAGGCCGGCCTGGTAACGGCTGAAGCGGTCCAGAGCATCCTCAAGCGTTTTTCGCGAGGTGTCGTGTCCGGCTTCCAGCGCCTCTTTGGCGATCTCCTGGGTGAGGGTGATCTGTTTGCCGACGATGTTGCGAACGTCGTAGTTGCCTTTTTGCATGCTTATAATAATGAAGGTGGACAGAGCCTGGAAGATGATGAACAGCATAAAACTGGCGAACGCGGCGACCAGTTTCGACTGCACGCTTTTCAGTTTAAGCACGTTGATCTCCTCAATTGCGCCGGCAAAATGCCAATGCGGCGGCGGCTGGGCCATCCCCGCGCAACCCCGCATTTCCCCATGAGGTTACAACGATTGCGCGGGGGTGTAAAGCCGTGAAAAAGTGGAGGTATAGCCGGCCTCGAAAGCTTTGGATTCAGCCGCTTTTCCCTTCGAGTTCCGCTTTTTGAAAGGCCGGCTAATCTCCAAAGACCGCATATCCATGCCCGTTCACGCCAAATAATCGGCCTGGTTATTCGAAGCGGTAGCCGCATTCTTCGATATCGTCTTTAAACCAGGGATATTTGTGGCAGATGAGCGGTTTTTGTTCCGGCGTTTCATGCAGGCGGCATTTGTTATCGGCGGTGAGTTGGCTGCACGGGATGTCGATCTCCAGCATCACCCGGTCGATGGCGGGCAGCGCCTCGGCCAACCGGATGCCGCGGTACGAGTAGTAGATGCGCGCTTCATCGATGGATCCGTGATTGGCGACGAGGTGGCTATAGACCGAGGTTATCCGGACACGCTGGCAGCATTCACCGCAGGAGACGCATTCCCCTTTGCGTTCGGGCTTATTCTTTTTCATGACCGCTTACCGTATCACCCGTTTCAGGTCTTCAGGGGTTGGCACCAGCAGGTTGGGACCGCTGGCAATCAGCTCGGCCATGGGGCGGAAGCCGTAGGATACGCCGATGGTGCGGACGCCGGCGTTTTTACCGGTTTGGATGTCCACCGCGCTGTCGCCGACAAAGACGGCATTATTAGCGCCGATTCCCGCCTCGCGCAAAATCACGTTCAGCATTTCCGGATCAGGCTTGCGTGTCGGGAGCGAATCGCCCCCCTTTACCGACATGAAGAGGTCGGCCACATGCAGCCCCTCCAGTATTTTCACCACATACTTGTACGGCTTGTTGCTGGCCACCGCCATTTTTTTGTTTTCAAAGTGGCGCAGCACGTCAAGGATGCCGTCAAAAAGGATGGTGGTATCCAGCAGGTGCGCGAGGTAGATTTCCTGAAAGTGCCTGATGGCGGTATCGAGCGAGTTGCCGCCGCCGGTGGCCGCAACCGCGCGCTCAATGAGCGGGCGGACGCCGTTGCCGACGTAGCTGTAGATTTCCTCGTCGGAAATAGGGGGGTGGTCGATGCGTTCCAGCGTTTCGTTGACGGCGTAAGCGATGTCTTTTTTGGAGTCGATCAGCGTGCCGTCGAGATCCCATATTATGAGTTCAGCGTTAATAACGTTCATTTTTCCATTTTAGCCTAATTTGTATTTTTAACCCGGCACATATAATGCCGCGCACCCTTATTCATTTATCCCGGGCTATGGGTTATAGATCGATGCGGTAGCTGGCCAACTGGCCGGCGGTCTCTTCCACGCCGACCTCGATGGAGCGGATTTTGCCCAGATACCCCTTATGCGCCAAAACATCTTTCAATTTCACGCAGAGGTATTGCGAAAGCATTTCCACCGTGGTGTTCGGTATTGGCAACGCGGCCACGTCTTCGGCGGGGAACGAGTATTTTTTTTCGCGGTAGGTCACGTCGAATTGTTTGCCGTTGGGGCCCATTATGAGGTGCGGGTTTTCGACCGCCATCAGGACTTTGTGGTCCAGCGAATCGCAGAGCGCCTGCATTTCTTTTTTCAGCACGCCGAAGTCGATGAGATAAAAGTTCTCGTCCGGCGTGCCGGTGATTTCCACCAGCGTATAATAGTTGTGGCCGTGCAGCGCCTCGCACTCGTTTTCAAGGGTTATGAAGTGCGCCGCGCTGAAGTTCAGTTTTTGTTTTACCAGCCGTATTTTGTGCATCGGGTTAATTTCCGTATTCAAAGGTCAGTTGTTGTTCCGCCGCCATTGCCCGCTGGTACGCTTCGCCCGCCGTTTCGCCGGCGGCGACGAAGTACCCCAGCCGGTCGGAGGAGGTTCGTATTTCGTTTACCGTGTCCCCCGGCTTGGCTGTCAGCCCCGCTTCAATTATACCCGGCATTGTGCGCGCCGCTTCAAATCCGGCCACGTTTGCCAGCTTGCCCGGTTTCGCGGTGATAAAGTGGAACACGGCCCCCTTGGCGAATTTTGGCGAGAAATCGCGCACGCCGCCGGTGAGGATGTGGGCGTATTCCACGATCTCGTTCACGCCGCTGGC